>NZ_JBUEGC010000009.1:0-144341 GCF_054963655.1 Streptomyces sp. HSS9-12
CGGGGAGCCTCCCGGGACGGCGAGGATGCCGGTCCGTCGTCCCGGGGCCGCTGGGCTGTAACGGCCCGTGCAGCACGGGGGTTCGTAGCACCACCGCCCCAGCCGCCCCGTGTTTCCGGGCCGGCAATGGCATCGTTGCGCCGGTCGTAGAGATCATCTGGTACGGAGACCTCGGTCGGCTCATACGCGTACGACCCATCGGGCCGCAGCGAACCGTACTGGGCGGGGTTGGAGCTCCGTGGCCGCATGAACTGTTTCCTGTTCGCAGAGAGGTGTAGTCGGCGTTGTTCTTTGCCGAATACGACCCGGGCCGGGCGGATTCTCAATGCGGCGGCACCGGGGGTGGATTACCGGCCTGGCTCAGGCGCCGCTCCGGCGGCGTTACGGCTGGCAGCAGTCAGGCGGCCAGATCTTCGATTCGGTTCAGCAGTCGGTGAGAAGCTGTGCCCGCACCGGCGTACTGAACGACGAGGGGAACCAACCCACCAAGCCCCTCCGTACCGGAGGTACCTCACCTGTGACCACCACGAATGCGGCACCGCCCCGGGTTGACCGTCCCGACGCGGACGACCCGCAGGGCTGGCAGTTCAACTCACCCCTCGTCCTGACCATGGTGCTGCTCCTGGTCGTTGCGCTGCAGGGACCGATCCGCCGGGCGTTGTCCGCGCCGGTGATGCAGAGCTGGACGACCGTGTTCATCGCGGTGGTCCTGCAGGCCCTGCCCTTCCTCGTTCTGGGCGTGCTGCTGTCGGCGGTCATCGCGGTGTTCGTCCCGCCGTCGTTCTTCGCCCGCGCGCTGCCGAGACAGCCCGCCCTGGCGGTGCCGGTCGCCGGGATGGCCGGGGCGGTCCTACCCGGATGCGAGTGCGCCTCCGTTCCGGTGGCCGGGGCGCTGGTTCGCCGGGGCGTCACCCCCGCGGCGGCGTTGGCGTTCCTGCTGTCCGCCCCGGCGATCAACCCGATCGTGCTGACCGCCACCGCCGTCGCCTTTCCCGGCGACCCGGAGATGGTCCTCGCCCGGTTCGCGGCGAGTTTGCTCGTGGCGTGCGCGATGGGCTGGTTGTGGCAGCGGCTGGGCCGTACCGACTGGCTGCGCCCACCGGCCCGTCCGTCGCTCGAGGGCCTTGGCAAGGGGGCGGCGTTCTGGGGATCCGTACGGCACGACGTGATGCACGCCGGCGGCTTCCTCGTCGTCGGTGCGATGGCCGCGGCCACCCTCAAAGCCGTGGTACCGGCCACCTGGCTGCACACCGCGGCCAACACCCCTGTGGTGTCGATCCTCGCACTGGCGATCCTCGCGGTGCTGTTGTCGATCTGCTCCGAGGCCGACGCGTTCGTCGCCGCGTCCCTGTCCCAGTTCTCGCTCACCGCCCGGCTGGCATTCCTGGTCGTCGGACCGATGATCGATCTGAAACTGTTCGCCATGCAGGCCGGTACGTTCGGCCGCTCCTTCGCGCTGCGGTTCGCCCCCGTCACCTTCCTCCTGGCCGTCCTGATGTCGGCCCTGGTCGGGGCGGTGCTGTTGTGAACCGGCAGGCGCAAGCAGTCGTGCTGTTCCTCGTCGGCGGGGCGGTGTTGCACGCCGGCTTCACCGGCCTCTACCTGCGCTACGTCAAGGCCGGGTTGCGCCCATTGCTGCTCGTGGCCGGCATCGTCCTGATCGTCGCCGCCATCACCACCGTCTGGTACGAACTGCGACGGCCGCGCTCGGCCCAGGAGAGCCGGCCCGAGTGTTCGCACCACGAGCGGGGCGGCAACGGCCACCGCGAACCACGTATCTCCTGGCTCCTCGTCCTGCCCCTGTTCGCTCTCATTCTGGTCGCCCCACCCGCGCTGGGCTCCTACAGCGCCATCCGCACCGGGACGGCCCTGCAACGGCCCTGGGGCTTCCCCACCCTCCCCGCCGGCAACCCTCTCCAGCTTGGCGTCGTCGATTACGCCGGCCGCGCGGTCTACGACCACGGACGCTCCCTCGGCAGCCGGCGGATCAAGATGACCGGGTTCATCACCCTCGACGACAGCGGGGCACCGTACCTCACCCGCATGGTCCTCAACTGCTGTGCTGCCGACGCTCAACCCGTCAAGATCCGTTTGTCCGGCCGGATTCCGTCCATCATGCAACCCGACACCTGGTTCGAAGTCATCGGCACCTACACCGCCACAAAGACCAAAGATCCGGTCAACGACGGCGCCATCCCGTTCATCAACGTCAGCCAGGCCAAGCGGATCCCCGCCCCACAGGACCAGTACGAAAGCTGGGGTGGCTGAGCGCGTCAAGCAACGGGCCACCCGTGTCACCGAGTTCGCGCCCCCGGTCCGGCGCTCCCATGGTCTGGCCGAGCCGCGCCTGTGGGGTGGTACCAGCCAGCGCACCCTGCGATCACCATTCATCACACTGCTGAATGCAGCATCGGTCGCATTGTGCTGTGTGCGGTGAACGGACCAGCTGCTGTCCGTCGGATTCCGCAGGCCGGCGGGTCAGCCCACGGCCTTTTCCCAACCCCGGGCGACCGTGTGCTTTGCCTTCTCCGTCTGCGCCTCTGTCGGGAATTGCGGCGTCCCCTCAACGGTCGGCAGCTTCGCGGCGGCGGCCTCGTCGAGGGTGCCGTCCTTCTTCATGGCGTCCATCAGCACCGGGCGGGCGTAGCCGTGGAGCCGGAGGTTCTGGCCCTGGGTGCTGAAGAGGTACTCCTGCCACAGGCGGGCAGCCGCCGGGTGCGGAGCGTTCTTGTTGATCGCCTGCGCGTAGTACTGGGCAAAGCTGCCGTCGAAGGGGATCGCGACCTGCCACTTGATGCCCTTGCTGCGGAACTCGTCGGCGTAGCCGAGGTTGGTGTAGTCCCAGTCGATGCTGATGGGCGTCTGATGGCTGATGATCGCGGCCGGGCGGGACTCGACGGGGTTGAAGTTGCCTCTCTTCTTGAGCTTGGCGAAGAAGTCGAGACCGGGCTGGATGTTGTCGAACGACCCCCCGTTCGCCAGAGCGGCCGCGTACACGCCGGAGAACGCCGTACCGGACCGGGTGGGGTTGCCGTCGAGCGCGACCTTGCCCTTGTACTGGGGCTTCAGCAGATCCGCGAAGGTCTGGGGACAGGTCTTGACGCGCTTGGCGTCACAGCCGATGGACATGTAGCCCCCGTAGTTGTTGTACCAGCGGGCCTGCGAGTCCTTCTGATTGCCGGGGATCGAGTTGTAGGCGCCGACCTTGTACGGTGCGAGCAGGTTCTCCCGGGCCGCTGACCGCGCGAAGGTATCCCCTACGTCGAGCACGTCGGGGGCGCTCCGCCGGTGCCCGCTCTTCTTCACGGCGTCGATCTCGTCCTGGCTGGAGGCCTGCGGCTGGTAGACCGTGATGTCGATTCCGTACTTCTTCTCGAAGCCGTCGATCAGGGCGCCGTAGTTGGCCCAGTCGCGCGGAAGCGCGATCGCGTTGAGCCTGCCCTCGTCCTTCGCCGCGGCGATCAGTGCGTCCACGCCGCCCACGTCCTGCGCGGAGGTTGCCACCGACGGCTTCTCGGGTGCGGCGGTCGGTGTGCCGCCGCAGGCGCTCAGGGCCAGTGCCATGAGGGCGAGGCAGCAGGGGAATGCCGCTGCTCGGGCACGAGGTGCGGTCACGAAGATTCCCGGATGCGAGGGATTCACGATGAAGTGGTCATCGAGGCCAGAGTACTCGGCGGCCTCGATGGCAGATCACGCCTGAGACCGCGTTTTGTCCGCCGCGACCAGGGCAACGGCCGCGGGCCGGACGTCGTAGCCGCGCCTGTGCGGCGCCTCGGACAGCCGTGGCCGGTCGTGCGGCGATCGCGCGACCACGCCCTCACAACCCCGTGTCGTCGAATTGGCCGGCGAGGATCTCGGCGAGACCTTCCGCGGCCGGGTGGGCATCGTCGTGGAGGGCTAGTTCAGCCCAGATGACTTTGCCGGTGGAGGTGTAGCGAGTGCCCCAGCGCTCGGCGAACTGGGCGACCAGGAACAGCCCGCGGCCGCCCTCATCGGTGGTCTTCGCCCGGCGCATGCGGGGGGAGGTGCTGCTGCCGTCGGAGACCTCACAGATCAGGGTGCGGTCGCGCAGCAGCCGCACCCTGATGGGCTCGGAGCCGTAGCGGATGGCGTTGGTGATCAACTCGCTGAGGATGAGCTCGGCAGCGAAGGCGATCTCCTCCAGGCCCCACTCCGTCAGCCGGCGGACGCAGGCGGTGCGGACCGGGGCTACCGCCGCCGGGTCACTGGGTACGTCCCACTCGGCGATCTGGGAGGGGTCGAGTCGGCGCGTGCGGGCCACCAGCAGGGCGACGTCATCGCCGGGCCGGGTGGGCAGCATGGTCTCGATCACCGCGGTGCAGGTGTCCTCCGGGGTGCGGTCAGGCGCGGCCAGGGCATCACGCAGGGCCTCCAGGGCGGCGTCCACGTCGCGGTCCTGGAACAGCCCGTCGGTGTAGAGCACCAGCCGGGAGTCCTCGGGCAGGGTCAGCTCGGCGGTCTCGAAGGGCAGCCCGGCGCCCAGCCCCAGCGGTGGGGACACCGGCATCTGGGGGAAGACCACGGTGCCGTCGGGATGGACCACCGCCGGCCCCGGATGGCCGGCGGTGGCGGCCGCCACCTGCCCGGAGGCGGGGTCGTAGACGGCGTACAGGCAGGTGGTCCCGGTGATCCCCTGCCCGTCCTCCCCGGCGGCGGCCTCTTCGGCGTCGATGTGGGCCACCAGATCATCCAGACGGCTCAGCAGCTCGTCGGGAGGCAGGTCCAGGGCGGAGAAGTTGTGGACGGCAGTGCGCAGCCGGCCCATGGTGGCCGCGGCGTGCAGGCCCTGGCCGACGACATCGCCGACCACCAGAGCGACCCGGGTGCTGGACAGCGGGAGGACGTCGAACCAGTCCCCGCCCACTCCTGCCCGGGCCGGCAGGTACCGGTAGGCCACCTCAAGGGCGGTCTGCTCGGGCACCCCGCGGGGCAGCAGGCTGCGCTGCAGGGTGACGGCCATGGTGTGCTCGCGGGTGTAGCGGCGGGCGTTGTCGATACACACCGCTGCCCGGGCGGCCAGCTCCTCGCCGAAGGACACATCCTCCTCCTCAAACGGTGGGGAGGCATGCGCCCGCCAGAAGTGCGCCATCCCCAGCACCACCCCCCGGGCCCGCAGCGGGACCACGAGCAGGGAGTGGATACCGTCGTCCAGGACTCGCCGGGCGCGTTCGGGGTCCTGGGCCTGCCAGCCCTCGGAGGTGCTCAGATCCCTCTCGAGGACCGCTCGGCCGCTGGCCACCGCCGCGGCGGTGGGGTGGGTGGGAACGAACCGGATCAGCTCGCCGACGGGGTAGAGGGGGTGGTGCCCGTCCAGGCCTACGGCGGCGGTGCGGCGCATCTCGGTGCTCGCACCAGGCGGCTCCTCGCCGCGCAGCACCGGGTCCAGGAGCTCGACCGTGACCACGTCGGCGAACCGGGGGACCGCCACCTCCGCCAGTTCCTCAGCGGTGCGCGTCACATCCAGCGTGGTCCCGATCCGCACCCCGGCCTCGTATAGCAGCTGCAACCGTTCGCGGGCCATCTCGGCCCTGCCGGCCAGATCCCGCAGCTCGGTGGTGTCCCGCAGCGTCACCACGCTGCTGACCGGCCCGTATGGGGCGGTGGGCCGCTTGCTGACCGCCAGTAGCCGGTCGCCCGAAAGGTGTACCTCATCGGTGGCCGGGCGATCGGACGCCAGCAGCTCGGCGAGGTCCGCCTGCAGCCCCAGCTCGGTGACGTGGCGCTTCTCCGCGTCCGCCGGCAGGTTCAGCAGCCGCCGGGCCTCGTCATTGGCGAGCAGCAGCCGTCCGTCACCCCCGATGATCAGCACCCCTTCCCGCACCGCGTGCAGGACCGCGTCGTGGTGCTCGTACATCCGGGTCATCTCGGCCGGGCCGAGGCCATGGGTCTGCCGCCGCAGCCGACGGCTTACCAGGCCGGCCCCACCTGCGGCGACGACGAGGGCCCCGGCCGCGCTCCCGAACAGGACCGGCAGCTGCTGGTTCACCACGTGCCGCACCTTCTCGACCCGGACGGGGGAGGCGACGATGGCGACCACCGAGCCGTCAGCGTTCTTGACAGGGACCGCCGAGATTACGGAGAGGCCCAGGGATCCTTGGAAGGTGCTGGTGAAAGCCCTGCCGGCCGCCGCCTCCGCGTAGGGGCCGATGACGTGTTTCCCGATCTGTTTCGGGTCGCTGTGGGTGAGGGTCACCCCGTCCAGCCTGTACACGATGACGGCGTCTACGTTGGCCGCCTTCCGGGCCGCCTCGGCGCGCGGCTGCAGCACCGTGGTCGGGTCGGGGCTGTTCAATGCTCTGAGGATCCCCGGAGCGTTCGCGAACGTCTCGGCCACGGCAAGCGTCCGGTGCTGGGCGTCCGTCGTACTGCCGCGCTTGGCCTGCACCACGAGAGCCACCAGCGCGGCGGCGACGAGCAGTGCCACGATCGCCAGCTGCAGGAGGAAGACCTGGCCGGCGACGCTGCGCACGCTCAGCAGGGAGGGCAAGCGCAGCCGCTTTCCCTCATGGGTCTGGTCATGTCCCTGGTGACCTCGAGGGCCATGGCCCGGACGCGGGATCCGGCCGGGCACGTGGATGCTCTTGGACGATGCGAGCAACCTACGCCAGGCCTGACCAGAAACTCCGCGCATATCCCTTTTCTATCGCTTCGGGCTGCTGAGTACGGGATCGGGGGGCCGGGCCGAACGGCGATGGCGGCCGATCCGCCGAGCGGCAGGTGTGACGTGCGCCTCGGCGAAATGACGCGGCACTAGGGCCAGAGGAGCTCCCGTACCCAGGCCTCTCCCTGGCGGCGGTAGCGGAGCCGGATATGGCGCCGCTGCTCGTCTCCCTGGAAGAACTCGACCTCGTCCGCCTCCAGGATGTACAGGGTCCAGCTCGGCACGGGGGCGTCCGGCTCCCACCGGGCGCGTTCCCAGGCTGCCGCGGACACCTCTGCCAACTCCGCGGAGGAGCTGAGCAGTTCGCTCTGATGTCCCACGAGTGCGGCTGCCAGGGCGCCGGTCGACCGGCGGTGCAGATCCGCCTGGCTCTCCTCCGGACCGGCCGCGGTGACCCTTCCCTGGATACGGACCTGCCGTCCCACCGCCGCCCAGTAGAAGCCGAGCGCCGCATCGGGCCGGGCGGCCAGTTCCCGGCCCTTACGGCTGGTGCGGTGCGAGGCGAAGTGCCAGCCGCGGGCGTCGGCGTCGTGCAGCATCAGGGTACGGACCGAGGGCCGGCCCTCCGCGTCGGCCGTGGCGAGCGTCATCGTGTGCGGCTCCGGAGTTCCGGCTTCGGCGGCCTCGCGGAGCCACTGCTGGAAGAGCGGGAGGGGTTCGGCGGGGGCGGCGGCTGGATCGAAGCCGGGCAGTTCGCTCTCCCATACGCGCAGTGTGCGGAGGAGTTCGCGGAAGGCGGCCTGCTGGTCTTGGGTCATGCTGCCATCCAACCCTGTGGGGGGTCGGGGACGGACACTCGGCGGGTGCTGAGGGGCTGCCGGAGCGCTGCGGGATGTGCCCTGTCACCGGCGCGCACCAGCGGACGGGGACACCCGGGGTGGACGCATAAGACGTGGCACCAGCGCAGCGACCGGCACATCCGGTACCTCGTGCCCGCGCCGTCATCCATCGGCGGCGCTGAGGGCAGCGCCGACCTTGACTGAGGTGCGGATTCGCCGGTCGGCGGGCGCGGTGCGCCGTTGTGTGGGGACCATGCGCCGCGTGTGCGGACCCTTTCCGTACGTTCGCCGAGTGTCCTGGACCGAGCGCGGCGCACAGCCGCTCCGAAGGTGCGACCGGCACGCCGCCCCGCTCATGCTCCCCGCGCCGGGACCGGTGCGCCCCGTACCCACAACGGCCGCTCCTCCGCGAGCAGCTTGGTGTCGGTGAAGCAGGCGGAGGGCGGGACGACGCTCCTGCGCGCTCTGTGTATGCCGACCGCGACCGTGCTTACCTCTTGCCCGCAAGAATTCGGACCTTCTTGCGAAAGCTCATGCACGAACGCGCGACAACGCCTCGAGTTCTGTGGGGGCGTTGCCGACTGCACGTCGAGTGACAGGAGCAAGTACATGGAAATTCCTCGAGGAACAACGGAATCGACCGGCTGCGGCGAATTACCGGGCCGCGGTCTTCGCTATCGCACGGCGGTGGCTGTGCTGGCGCTGGTCGGCGCACTGAGCGTGGGGGCGCAGTGGCCGGCCCAGGCCCAGGACGGCGCTGTATGGGACAGATTGGCCAGGTGCGAGAGCGGAGGCAACTGGCACACCGATACCGGCAACGGCTACTCGGGAGGGCTGCAGTTCTCCGACACCACCTGGCGCGCGTACGGCGGAGGGGCGTACGCGCCACGGGCGGCACAGGCCAGCCGGGCGCAGCAGATCATCGTGGCGGAGCGGACCCTGGCCGGGCAGGGGTGGGGCGCCTGGCCGGCGTGCTCGGCGTCACTGGACCTGCGGTCGACAGCGCCGCGCACGAACGCGCCGCCACCCGCCCGGCAGGCGCCGGCGGCCCGGAAACCTCTCGCCGCGCAGCCCCAGCGCCCGCAGGCCGGCCAAGAACGGTCCGGCTCGGAACCTGTCCGGTGGAAGGGCCGGAACCACGTGGTGAAGCCGGGGGACACCCTCAGTGGAATCGCGCTCGCGTACGGAGTGAACTGGGCGCACATCTACCGGCTGAACCGCCAGGCCATCGGCGGTGACCCCGACCTCATATTTCCCGGGACGCGCCTCACCCTGAGGTAGTCGCGCGGGTCAATTTCTGTCGTCGCCGCCGTTTTCGCGGGTCAAAGGCCGCTTCCGAGCACTGGGAGCGGCCTTTGCCGGGTGTTGGCTGCGGCTGCCGCTACCCAGCGGGAATCGCCTCGGTCCAGTGGCTCTCGAGCCGGTCGGCGGGAGCCACCGGCCGGCTGAGCGTGACCAGATGCCCGCCAGGCATCTCGTCCGGACCCACCGGCCGAGCGCAGGGAAGTCGGAATACCTCGTACCCAGTGGAGGAGGCCCGCCGGATCAGTACAACGCACAACCTGTCCGTTTTCCCAAGGGAGCAGGGACAAGAGCCGTATACCACCGCCCACCTGCACTCCTGACGGGTGAGGTGCCGAGTACCGCCTCCAGTGGATCCAGCTCCTTTCTGCCGGCTGTTGGCTGTTGTCAGGGCAGTTTCACCGTCACGCAGGCAGGGGCGGTTGGGGACCGGGTCGTGCACTGGCTTTTGCCCTCGTCTCCGCTGTTGGAGACATTGATCGTGAGATGCGTATCGTTCTTTTTCAGCGTGAGCGGAACGGTGACTCTCTGGTTCACCTCGCCCATGTCGTCGGGCCTGAGGGAGCCTGAATACAGTTCCGTGGATGCCCAGTCACCATGGTTTCCGTGCAGCGACCGCGCGAACGCCGCCACGTGATCGTTGCGATTGACGCCGACCGCATGGACGGTGAACTCCAGCGAGATATGGGGCCGTTGGCCCTTGAGGCTCACGCTCGTGACGGTGGGCCTGCCGTTACCTGCGGCGGCGAGGGTGGCGACGACCAGGGAGGCCACGAGTGCGGCGATATAGGCCGTGCTGCCGAAGATGAGGAGCGGTCTTTGCCGGGTGAAGTATGCGTAGAAGCTCAGAGCAACGGCGGTGATGGCCAGCGCGGGGGCGACCAGAGTCCACCAGGTGTGGTTGTTGAGCGCGACGAAGAGCCTGTCGCTGTTCATACCGAGGGCGGTGAGCAGGCCCGCCAGGGCGATGAGCGAGCCCCAGAGCGTGTTTGTCACCTCGCCGAGCGGGTTCTCGGCTCCGGCTGCCTCCGAGTGAGGTAACTGCTCAGCGGACCGGCCGTTGCCGGGCGCTGTCGGATGGTCCCCCATGTCGTCTCCATCCCGGGTGAGCACGGCCACTCATCCTGACGCCGACTCGGCTCAGTCACAAGGTGCACGGCCAACCGCTCGCCCCGTCCCCCGCCTGCAACTGCCGGGTCACAAACCGGCATCATCCGCGTCAGGAATCGTGCAGGCTCACTTACTCTGCGTGGTGAGACAGCCGCATTTCTTCTCCTGGACGGCGGTGCATGGCCCAAAGCGCTGATGGTCACAGTGGCAGACCCGAGCCCGCCTCGGGCATTCCCCAAGTGATCGGTTTCCTCGTTGCCCTGGCCGTGGCGGTCACGGTCATCGTCGTGGCCGTGCGGTACTTCACCGGTGAGTCCGGCCGGTCCGTCGCCGCGTACTGCACGACCTGGAAGGCTGAGGGGGAGAAGCTTCACCACAAGTGGAGGGCCGCCCAACAGCAGGCCCAAACCGGCGATAACCCCTTCGGCTCGCTCACCACGGTGATGGGGGCTCCGCAGGATCTGGCCGACTTCTTCGGCAAGCTCGAGAGCGTCGCGCCTGAGGACATCGAGCCTGCCGTCGCTCACTACCGGCATGCCTGGCAGCAGACTGCCGACAACCTCGGCGCCAAAGCGACCGATCCCGTCAGCTTCGGATTGGCTCAGCTGTCGGTGATGGCCCAAGCAGGCGATGCTGAGCGGCAAATCGACAGCTACACCCGTACCCACTGTGTCGCCGGCTAGGAGGTCCCGATGGACGCCGACAGCAACGAGCCCATCAGCCATGAGGCCTTCGCCCGCATCTGGGGAGGGGGGATGGCGCTGTCCGGGATGGTCGTCACCATCCTGGCGTTCGTGCTCCCCGCCAAGCTGGCGGGCTTCGTCGACGACTGCAACACGGTCGCCGGCGACATCTACGGTCGGCAGCATCCGTCGACCGGTTTCCAGTGCACAGCAGCCAACTACATGACCGACTACACATGGGTCTTCGTCGTTCTGGGAGGCCTGCTTCTGGTGGGCGGCCTGATCTTGTTCGTCGGGGCGAAGAGCGAGATGATCCGCGAGGAGTTCGACGTGGAGTAGGGGCTTTCAGGCGGGCCTCGACCGGCCCGGCGCCTCGAAGCGGTGAACGGCTCGAACCTGCCACCGTCGCCGGCGCCGGCGGGCCGGCGACGAGCCGCTTCACTCGAAGCCGATGCTTCTGTCCTGCCACCCCGTGAAGGTCTGGTCCGGCAACATCCTGTTGAACATGATGCGGTTGTCCCCGACCCTTGTGAACACGATGAGCGAATCGGCCTGGGCGCCCAGCCCTACGGCGGTATCGGTCCTGATGTCGCCGGGCACCTCTACCCAGCCGGTGAACACTCCGTCCGTCCCAACGCGGTTGAACAGGATGCGGCCGTCAGCGTCCGTGACGAAAACGAACACATTGTCGCCCTGACTGACCGTCGATGGTGGAGAGGAGCTGACCACGTCACCCGGGACCCCTTCCCAGCCGGCGAACGCTTTGTCAGGCCCGCTGCGGTTGAACAGAATGCGACCGTCAGCATCCCTGACGAACGCGTACAGCTCTTCGCCACGGCCCGCCGCCGTTGGTGCCGCCTCGCTGCGCAGGGAGAAGGTCTCGATCATCGAGACCGAGCGGACAGTGCTGGGCAGCGGCCTGATCTCAACGATGTTCCAGCGCGCCAGGCGCAGCGCGGACACATCGAAGACGACTTCGACCCCGTGCCCCTGGTCGGTTGCCCGGAGTTCGTCCATTCGCTGGGCCATCGCCTCCGCGATGGCTCCCGCGGCCTTGGAGATCATGGGGCCGGCAATCGGCTCGACGACCGCGGCCGCGACGACTTTCTCACGAATGGCGGCGACGGCGTCACCGGCCTCGTCGATTTCCCGCAGCTCCTCATGGGTGAATTCAATGGCGATGCCGGGATCTTCTGTCGCTCTGATTGCAGCCATGCAAAGCCTCACAGCAGGTCGAAGGAGCGATCGTACATGCCGTGCTTGCCGGAGCCCGTGCACGGCGCCGTCCAGCACTTCGGACAATCGCTATCCCAGCGGGGCTACGGCCCTGGCGTCGGCTCGCCGTGGACTCCGCCGTTCGGGTAGCGAATGCGACTGCCGCTTCCACCTGGCCCGAACAAAAACTGCCGCGGATTGCGGAGACCGGGATACGAGGCCTCGCCTTACGACACGGAATCCGCACGTGACTTCGACGCCAGCGCCTGGAGGGGGGCGGTCTGCCGGCGCCGCCGGCCTCGCAGGAGCAATCGCCTGCCCGGTTTCTCGACGCCCTCGTAGAGGGCCCAGGACAGGCCGAGCGAAATGAGGAATGCGGCGGCTGTGGCGGCCAGGGCGGGTGCGGTGCCGAGACGGGGACGGGCGCCGAACAGCTGCTCGCCGGTGCGCATGACGAGAATGTGAACCATGTAGAAGGCGAAAGACCATTCGCCCAGCCGCACCAGCCATGTGCCACGCCACATTGATGGGCCACCGTGCAGATCGGCGACCGCACCTGCCGGGATGAGGCAGGCCAGGCCGATGACGCAGCAGGCGGAGTAGGCGTACTGGCCGGGGACTTGCTGGGTGAGGAAATAGCCGACCAGCGTGAGGGCGAGGGATGCCTCGAGTCCGGGCCCACGCCAGGCCCCGATCTTTACCAAACGGCCCAGGGCTGCTCCCAGAATGAATTCGGGGAGGCGCGCGAGAGGGAAGTGTGCGGGATCCCAGGCCGGGGCGTAGTGCAGATTCGCCCATGGCAGCAGAATCACCGTCGCAGCGCTGACGATGGCCAGGGCCGTGAGCCCGAGCGGGCCGAGCCGACGCAGGCCCGCGTACAGCAAGGGAAAGACGGCGTAGAAGAACGCCTCGCACACCAGGGACCAGCTGACCGGGTTCAATGCCTGCCACCAGTCCAGCTTCCAGGAGCTGACCAGCAGCAGATTCGCGGCTGCCTCGCCGATGCCGCCGGGCCATAGCTGGGGTACCAGCGTGGCGCCCAGCACCAGCGCCGCTACGGCTGTGACCAGATGGACGGGGTAGATCCGGGCGATGCGCCGCCGCCAGAAGGTGAGCGCACGGTTGCCCTCGCGAACGGACCAGGCCAGTACAAAGCCAGAGAGGATAAAGAAAAAGGACACACCAGCCGTGCCGGAACCGAACGCCCAATCGACCACTCGTTCAGCGCCGCCACCGAAATAGTCAAAATTCCTGACGTGATAGATGAAGACAAGGAAAGCGGCGCCCCACCGCATACCGGTCAACGACGGCAAATGGCCGTGAGCGGCCGGTGTGGCGTGGGGTGTTTGTTGTCTCTGTGTCACCGTGCTCACCAGCGTGACCGCCTGGGAGCGCGACAGCGGTGGGTCAGTGGACGGGGCGGTCTGTGTGGGGGGATGCATGAGGCAACTCCTGTCAGCGAGGCCGGGCAAACGCCAGGACCGGGCGCTGGCTGGGCTATCCGCCGGTAGCCGGAACGCGGGGTTGTGCAGCGCGCCCGCGTGGTCGTCGAAGAGACACCCGCGTGCGCGGATCTCTGAGCCGCCAGCCAGGACGCACATGCATACGTCACCACACCATGGAACTGTTCGACCGGAGGGCGAGGTTCCCGCGAGTGGACTGCGTCACAATGACGGCCCAATGTCGACACGTTAACCGTTTGGGTTTTCGTGTGCATTTTCGAATCGAGCTGGTGTCCAGCCGGACGATTCCTGTTCGTGCGGAATCCACCCGGCGATTACGTGGGGGACCGGCGCCGCTGAAGACTGGTGGAAAGACAGGGGAGGGACGGGACCCGCCCCTGCCGCGAGAACCCGTCTGCGGAGTACGTGTGAAGTCACCACAACTGCTGCCCGTGTCCGACCCCTCAATACCGCCGGCGGCCGAGCCGCCCAGTGCCGGCCGCCCAGCCGACGGGGTGCGCCTGCGCGAACTTGACGGTCTGCGCCTGCTGGCGGCGCTGATGGTCTGCCTCTTCCACTACGCCGGGCGCGGCGGAGCGGTGGCGGCCGCCTGGGGTACGCCGCCCCGCGATATCTTCCCCCACCTGTCGTGGGTGGCTCTCTACGGCAACCTCGGGGTCGAGATCTTCTTCGCCATCAGCGGCTTCGTGATCTGCATGAGCTGCTGGGGCCGTTCGGTCGGAGCATTCTTCCGCTCACGGGTGGTGCGGCTGTATCCCGCCTACTGGGCGGCGCTGTTCCTCGTCGGCGGCGTCTTCGCCCTGGCGCCGCAGGTCGATCACCCGCCGACCCTCCCGGACTTCCTGGTGAACCTGACGATGCTGCAGCAGCCCGCCGGCTCGCCCCGGATCCTGGGGGTCTGCTGGACGCTCTGGGCCGAGGCACGGTTCTATCTGCTGTTCGCGGTCTTCGTGGTCTGGAAGGGGGCGGACTACCGCCGCGTGGTGACCTTCTGCTGCGGCTGGACGATCGCTGCCGTGATCGCCCAGGCAACGCAGCACGAGCTGCTCGGCCAGATAGTCCAGCCCACCTTCGCCCCGTACTTCATCATCGGACTCGCCCTCTACCTGATCCACCGGTTCGGCGGAGATCTGACGCTCTGGGGCATCGTCGGCGTCAACTGGGCGCTGGGCAATGTTTTCATCATCCGGGCACTGGCCGGGTCCAACGGCTTCCTGCCGCGCGAACCTCTTGTCATCGTGGCCGTGCTCACCGCCGGAATCGCCGTCCTGGCGCTGGTGGCGACGGGGCTGCTGGCCTGGGCCCGCTGGCGCTGGCTGACGGTCGCCGGCGCGCTGACGTACCCCTTCTACCTGATCCACGAGCATCTGGGATGGGCGGCGATATACGCGCTGCACCAGCTGCTCGGCATCCCCGCCGCCTGCACCCTGCCGCTGGCGGCGGGCTCCATGCTGGCCGTGGCCTGGGGCATCCACCGGGCGGTCGAACGGCCGTTGAGCAGGTGGATGCGCCGCACGATGGCCGAAGCCGGCGCGCGTCGCGACGCAGCTCTCGTCAGCGCGCGGGGAGCCGGGTGAAGGCGTCGGTGCGAGCCGTGCCGTCCCAGCCGCCGGACGGGGCGCGCAGCCCGTACAGGGCGGCGACGGTCGGGGCGATGCCGCCCGTAGGAGCCGGGGCGTCGCTGACGGCGCCCCGGCGGACGACCGCCGATCCGCAGGTGACGTACCGCCGCCGCAGGCCCTCGCCGAATCCGGGCGCGGGCTCGTCCGCATCGAGGCACTCGCGGACCGGTGGGAGGTGCTGGACCGCCTGCCGGTCGGGAAGACCGTGCGCGCCGAGCTCGACTTGCAGGACCGGTCGCCCGGTCCTCCCTCCGGCCCGGCGATTGCTTCATGATGGCGGCCGACCGTAAGCCCCTGGTCGAAGCGACACGCCACCCGCCCCGCCTCGGATACGCTCTGGCACGTGGGGGAGAGCGGGTGGCCGCGGGCGAGTCTGATGGCAGAGCTTGGTGTCGAGGAGCGCACGACCCTCATCCGGCTGGGGACCGGCAGGGTGTACGAAGCCGGAGAGGTGATGATCGCCGAAGGGCGGCGCGACTCGCATGTGGTGCTCCTGCTGGACGGCTGCGCGAAGGTGGTCGGCCTGCGGGATGACGGCGGCAGCGTGCTGCTGGCCGTGCGGGGGCGCGGGGATCTCGTGGGCGAGTTCGCGGCCATCGACGGCCGGCCTCGTTCGGCGAGCGTCATCGCTGCCCGTACGACCACGGTGCGCACCATAGGCGGCCCGGAATTCCGCGGGTTTCTGCGCGAGTGTCCGCGGGCCGCGGAGGCCGTGCAGCTCTCGATCACGGCGAAGCTCCGCTCCGCCACCCGCTATCGGATCGACACGGGCGGCGGCTCGGTGACCGCGCGGGTCGCCCGCACCCTGGACACGCTGGTCCGCACGTACGGGCAGGCCGACAACGGCTCCATACGGATCGATCTGCCGCTCAGCCAGGGTGACTTGGCCGCACTGGCAGGGGTGTCGCAGGCCGGGGTGCAGCGGGCGCTGCGCCACCTGCGCACGGCGGAGGTGGTGACGACGGAGTACCGGAGCACCGTGGTGCGGAATCTCGCCGCCTTGCGTCGGGCCGCCGAGGCGGGCGGCCCCGGCTGCTGACAGCCGGGGCCGAGCGTCAGCCGCCGAGGTTCTTCCGGAACAGGTTCGGTGCCACCTGCTGCGGGGTCGGCAGCGGTGCCGTCGCTGGGAGGGGCGGCATGGGTGGAGTGGTGGCCGCCATGAGGAGTTTGGGGTCGAAGGACAGGTACACCCAGGTGTCCGCGGCGAAGCCCTTCTCCGGCATCTCCACCCGGTAGCGCTGGAACCGGTCCGGATCCAGGCCACGGTATCCGTGCTCAAGGACATCCTCGTAGAGCTGGTCGGAGACGGCCAGGGCCAGCTCGCAAGCAGGAATGTGGGTCATCGCCATGCGCAGCACCGAGGAGTCCAGCAGCCGGCAGGCCCGTACGACGGCGCGGCTGACGAAGCCGTTCGCCCCCGCGTGCACGATGCCCTGATGCAGTGCCGTACGAAGCCGGAGCCGGGCCTCCTCACCGAGGTCACGGTTCATTTCGCGCAGGGCCACGCCGAGTTCCCTGACCAGCCCCGGGACCACCCGGCCCTCGTCGAGGCCGGGCGGGAGCAGCAGCAGCTCGCCGTCGCCCTGCGGCTGGCGCAGGCAGGTGTCGCGGTCGACACCGACCTCGGCGCACGCGCGTTGCATGACGTCGAGCAGCCGCCGTTGGGCCTTGAGCTGGCGCAGGTGATCGTGGCGGGAGTACCCGGCGAGGTCCACCGCCACGATCAGACGCCGTACGCCAGGAGGCACGGAGAGGTCCGGGGCCGTCACGCCTGCGCCTCCCGGGTCGCGCCGGGCGGTGCGGCATCGTCAGGCGCCTGCGCATGCTCGGCCGGACCGGGTGGTGAGGCTGCGTCAGGCTGCTGCGCACCCTCGGGCCTGGCCGCGTCCGGTGCCCTCAAGTCCGCGGGCACCTCGCGGGGATCCAGTCGCCGGACGGTGTATTCGGTGGGAGCCCCGGGGTCGGGGGCGCGGCCCACCTCGGCGCGCGCCCGGTGGGCGTTCTTGATCTCCAACGTCAGGTCCGCGACCGTCACGACCCCGGATTCGCCGTCCCGCCGTGCCGCGGCGGCCGCGGCCCCTGTGATGATGTTGACCAGGTCGCCGCCCGCGAGTCCGGCGCAGTCCTGGGCGAGTGCGCCCTTGTCGAGGCCGGGCTCGACGGGCAGGGCTTCGGGCAGCAGGCGCTCCCAGAGCCGGTGCAGTGTCCCGGGGTCCGGCAGCTCGAACTGCACATGGGCGAGAATCCGGCGCACGAACGCCGCGTCGTAGTTGCGCGGGAAGTTCGTGGTGAACACGACCAGCCCGTCGAAGCGGTCCAGCTGGCGCAGCATGACGGCTCGCGAGACGTTGACCGCGTGGTCGGCGCTGTGCGACACCCGGCTGAGCCGGCTGCCGAGGATCGAGTCCGCCTCGTCGAAGACGAGCACGGCGCCGTGCTCGCGGGCCTCCTCGAAGCAGCGGACGATGTTCTTCGGTGTGTCGCCCGGGTACTTCGACTCGATCTGCGCGTAGTCGACGTTGATGACCGGCCGGCCGAGCCGGTGGGCCAGCGCCTCCGCGCACAGGGATTTGCCCGTGCCGGACGGCCCGTGGAGATTGAGGGCGGTGCCGCGGCGGTACGGGTCGATCGAGCGCAGGTTCCAGGTGTCGTAGAGCAGCGTGTGGTGCGCCACGAGGTCCAGGGCCATCTCGACGCGCTGCCGTACGGTCTCGGGCAGGATCACCTCGTCGAGGGAGCGCCGTGGCTGTTCGGGGACGAACTGCGGTGTCGTCTCGCCACTCCCGCCCTCCTGCGTCCCCTCCCAGGAACGCGGAGCGCTGGTGGGACGGGAGGTCACCGTCCGCGGGTCGTGGTGAGGCTCTTCGCCGTCCGTCCTGGGGATGGGCTGCCAGCCACCGGGCATGGCGCCTCCTCTCCTGTTCTTTCCGCGTTGGTCAGGCGGGGGTCCAGGTCCGGACGGCCTCGCCCGTAGGGGCCCGCAGCAGCTCTTCGCGTACGCCGGCAGGGATCCTTCGCCAGGGGAGGCGCATGGTCACCTCGTCCGAGGCACCGTCCCGGTAGTCGCAGCCGAGCACGACCAGGACCAGATGCCGCCGCTCGCCGTCCGGCTCCTGGCGGAACCTGCAGGAGACCTTGCCCACCAGCTCGCCGATCCGGTTCCGCAGTGTGCTGTCGTCACCGGTGAGGGCCGACCGTATGCGGTCCTGCGGTGCGCCGAGCCGACGGGACCAGGTGTCGGCGAGGCCGTCGGCGATGACGTCTCCCAGCGCCGGACGCTGCCCACCCGTCAGGCGCCGCACCGCGAGCACTGCGATCACCGCGGTGCCCGCGGCGAGGGCCGCCCACATCAAGCTGTTCACCTTCGGCCTCCTATGCGCCGGCGCTGCCGCGCCGGTCGCCGTGGGTTGTGCGTGCTCCAACGAGGCCGTGGTGGGCCTCTCGTGCGCCGACCGTGGCGTTCGCGGTGCGCGGGCCGGCCCAGCCAGCTCGTCCGTCCCGCCCGTGCTGTGCGCGAGCGGCCGTAGCCCTGGGGCTGTCACTCGTCCTCCAGCCGCATGCCCTCGATCTCCTCGTCGCGGACCTTGGTGAGGTCGAAGCGCACCGTGTTGTCCCTGTGTCGCATCCACTGCTCCACCACCTCGGTGGGGACGTGCTCGATGGGCAGGGGACGTGTCGTGGTGTGCTCCTCGAACTGGGGGGCCTCGTCAGGGCTGAGCAAGGCGAGGACCAAGGAGACGGTCGTGACGACCCATTGGCTGTTGGAGCTGCGGCTGAACTCCACCAACTGCCGTACGAGTCGGGTACGGAGTGCGGACCATGCCTCACGGATCGCCTTGCGTACCTCGATCACGGCTCCGTGTATGGACAGGAAAGCGCGGCGGGCGTGGGGGGCCAGCTCCGGGACGTACTTGTCCACCCATGGCAGGAACATCGTCTTGGCCCAGCCGAGGATGCGGTCCCAGCAAGTGATCACGACGACGGCAGCCGTGGTGACCGCGATACCGATGGCCGTGGCGATGAGGATGATGATCGGGAGTGGCATCAGGCCCTCCTGGGGAAGATCTGGAACCGGACCTGGCCGTCGGCCTTCACGAGTTCCCGGCGTACGTCCTCGGGGAGCTTCTCGTAGCCGAGGTCCTGGCGGATTTCGGTTTCCCGCAGGTCACCCGGGCTGTGCCCGTGCACCACGCGGACCCAGCGCCGGGGCGTGGCGCGGCCGTCGTCGTGGCCTTGGTACTCGACCACGATCCGCACGAGGAAGCGCGACAGCTTGTCGGCCACCTGTGGGTCCAAAGGAGGCAGCCCGTCGGTCAGCGCCGGGTTGTCAGCCTCCGCGCACATGGCGATGACGGCGCGGTAGACGTCGGCCTCGGGGAGTCCGAGCAGTTCGGAGATCTTGCCGGCCACCAGGCCGTAGACCGCCTGCGTCTCGGCCAGTTCGGCGTTCTTGATGCTCCGCTGGGCGTGTTCCGTCAGTTTCACCAGCCTGCGCAGGAGCGCCAGCGTCAGTTCGCGCAGGGTTGAGTTGGGCCAGCGGTCGGCGGGTCCGTGCTTCACCAGATGCACGATCTTGGTGAGGGCGTCGTGGACCTCGTCGAGAGAGGGTGTGGGGTCCGGCTTGTTCACGCCATGCCTCCCGTGCCGCGGCAGGAGGAACGCCCGGGGAGCAGGGGCCCGGTTGCCGCGCAGCGATGAGAATTTGGTCAACTGAGTTGCAATGGCGCGAAGTTACCCCTGCGATCAGACGGACAAAACGTCAGATGAGGTAAAGTAGTACAGCTAACTTTGATCTTTCATCTGACTGCATGAGTGATGGCGTAGAAGGCTCAACCACGGTAGTGCTCGCCACCGCGGCCGGGCAGGCACAGAGGCTCCCGACGTCGAACGCGCCACGCGTCGGCGACCGACGCCTGACCAGCGGGAGGAACAACAGGTCCACGATTCCTCCAAGTCGGCGTCGGAGGGGGTGCGGTGGGCCATGGCGGGTGGGTGACGCGGCGCTGAGATGCGATCTCGTCGGCTCGCGGGGACGATGGACCAGAGGACAGATGCTCCATCCGCGCGACCAACTCTGATGCCTGTGTTGCTGACAGCCAAGAACGCGGTGATCTACGGGGCTGGTGGGCCGATTGGCGGCGCGGTCGCTCGCGCCTTTGCCCGAGAGGGAGCCAGGGTCTTCCTCGCCGGTCGTACCGAGGCCAAACTCGAGGCTGTGGCCAGGGAGATCTCCGCCGCTGGAGGAACGGCCGAGACCGCTCAGGTCGATGCGCTCGACGAGCAGTCCGTCAGTCCGTCAACGAGTACGTCGCCCAAATCGGTTCGGCGGGGCAGGCCGCCACCCGGGCGGTCCCGCCCCCGGTGACGTAGCGCCGCCGCAGGGCGCCCGCTCCGCCTCGCGGGTCAGCGGTTCAGGACAGGGGCCAGCCGGCGCAGGTCCTCCAGTTGCCGGTCGAGTGTCGGCGCGATGGGCTGTACGGCGACGTGGTCGGCACCGGCCCGGTAGTGCGCCTGGATGTGGTCACCCAGTTTCTCCGGGTCGCCCCAGGGGATGATCGCGTCGATAAGCGCGTCGCTGCCGCCGTTGTCGAAGTCGGAGTCGGAGAATCCGAGCTCGCGCAGGTTGTTCAGATAGTTGGGCAGGGTCAGGTACAAGGCCGCGTACTCGCGGGCGATGGCCCGTGCCCGCTCGGGGTCGGTGTCGACCACCACGGCCTGCTCGGGAGCGAGGAGGGGGTCGGGACCGAGGGTCTCCCGGGCCCTGCGGGTGTGTTCGGGCGTGACGAAGTAGGAGTGGGCCCCCTGGGCCCGCGTCGCGGCAAGCCCCAGCATCTTCGTGCGCAGCGCGGCGAGCACACGTGGCACCGGCTCGGGCAACGGAGCGTCGTAGGTTGTGGCGTCCATGGCGTCGAGGTAGGCCCGCATGGTGGCCACCGGCTTGCTGTAGTCGTGTCCGCGGCCGGCCACCAACGGTCGGTGACTGACCCCGAGGCCCAGTACGAAACGGCTCTGCCACGCCTCGGAGAGGGTTCTGGCGCCGTTGGCCGCGGCGGTCGCGTCGCGGCCGTAGATGGTGGCGATACCGGTGGCGATCATCAGGCGCCGGCTCGCGGAGAGCAGGACGGCAGCGTGGGTCAGCGACTCCTTGCCGTGGGGAAACTCGACGAACCACAGCGCCCCGTAACCGAGGTCCTCAATGGCGGCGACGGCCCGCCGCTCGTCGTCCGCCGCCGCCGTGGACAGTGAGGCGAGCCATACGCCCGAGCGCCCCAGGCGCTGTTTCAGGGCGGGCAGGTCCACGGGCGGGGGTGCGGTCTGTTCAGCCATGCGGGTGCTCCTCGCTGTCCTCGTGCTGTCCTGTATGTCCTGGTGCTGGGTTCCGTCGCGGCCCTGTGCGGCCGGCGCCTTGTGGCATGGCATGACCCCCTGTCATCCGTTGCCATAGATGCGCTCGGGGTGCACGAAGACGGCGGCACGGCGCTCTTCGGCCATCGTGCGGTCGTACGCCGCCCAGTCGTCGTGAGTGCCGCCCGCGGCGGTGAAGATCTCGCGCAGCAGCAGACGCAGGCGCTCGGAGCCGATGTCGTTGAACGGGTCGTCGGGCCCTGCGATGTCTGCGCGGCCCTCGACGGTGGCCCAGGTCCACCCGGCGCGGAAGGTGAGGGTGGCACGCGGTCGTGCACGCAGGTTGGCGAGCTTGGTACGGCCGTAGGTGACGAAGGCGACCACGGGGTCGCCGGTCACCGGGTGGTCGGTGATCCCGGCGTTGACCACCGACGCCTGGACCGGGCCGTCGGCGCGGGTCGTCGCCACGACCGCCAAGTTGTGGTCGCCCGCGGCGATCCGGGCCACATCCTTCAGATCCGTCATCGGGTGCCTTTCTCGGCCGGCGAGGTCGCCCGGTGCGGGCGCGGGTATCCGGGCCGGTGCCTGGTATCGCGGTGCGGGGCATGGTGCGGTGTCGTGGCCGTACCCGGTGGTGCGGCCGGGAGGGCAGGGCGGGCCGGGTCATTCCACGATGGCTGCCCTGGTCTGCGGGCGCACCCCGGGGCGTCCGAGCAGTGCCACATCAAGCAACGTTCGCGCGCTGCGCCGCGTCCGCGACCGGATCGACCGGGAGTACGCGCAGCCGCTGGACCTCGAGGCGCCCGTCCGGGGCGCGCACATGTCGGCCGGCCACTTCAGCCGCCAGATCCGGCGCGCCTACGGCGAGTAGCCGTACGGCTACCTGATGACACGGCGCATCGGGCGCGCAAGGGCGCTGCTGCGTCGTGGCGACCTGAGCGTCACCGAGGTCTGCTTCGTGGTCGGCTGCTCGTCGCTGGGCACCTTCAGCACTCGCTTCAGCGAGCTGGTCGGCGTGCCGCCCAGCGTCTGTCGGCGCCACGCGACGCGCGCGACGGCGGGGCTCCCCGTCGTGCGTCGCGCAACAGGTGACCAGACCGATCAGGAATCGAGAAGCGCGGACCTCCGAGCCGCAGCCAGCGTGACCGCCATGGACATCACCGCCCGGAGGTGCTCCCGGTGGTCCTCCTACTCGTGCGAGCTGGTGAAGAACCAGACGTACTATTCGAAGCTGGTCAGATCGAGCCAGGCGACGCCGGGAGATCGCGAAGGCGGCCTCGCCCAACAGATGGAGACACGATGAGCACGGCTACGAGGACGGACACGCAGTCGCCTGCGCTGCACGCTGCCGACAGCCACGATCTGATCCGCGTGCACGGCGCGCGCGAGAACAACCTCAAGGACGTCAGCATCGAGATACCGAAGCGCCGGCTGACGGTGTTCACAGGCGTCTCCGGCTCGGGCAAGAGCTCGCTGGTGTTCGACACGATCGCCGCGGAGTCGCAGCGGCTGATCAACGAGACCTACAGCGCCTTCGTGCAGGGCTTCATGCCGACGCTGGCGCGGCCCGAGGTCGACGTCCTCGACGGGCTGACGACCGTGATCACCGTCGACCAGCAGCGGATGGGTGGCGACCCCCGCTCCACGGTCGGCACCGCCACCGACGCCAACGCGATGCTGCGCATCCTCTTCAGCCGCCTCGGGAAGCCGCACATCGGCCCGCCCAGCGCGTACGCCTTCAACGTCCCCTCGGTCCGGGCGAGCGGTGCGATCACCGTCGAGCGCGGTGCCAAGAAGGCGGTGAAGGCGACCTTCACCCGCACCGGCGGCATGTGTCCGCGCTGCGAAGGCCGGGGCACGGTCTCCGACCTCGACCTCACCCAGCTCTACGACGACTCCAAGTCGCTCACCGAGGGCGCGATCACCGTCCCCGGCTACAAGGCGGGCGGCTGGAACTACCGGCTCTACACCGAGTCGGGCTTCTACGACCCGGACAAACCGATCCGCACGTACACCAAGAAGGAGCTGCACGACTTCCTCCACCGCGAGCCGACCAGGATGAAGATCGCGGGCATCAACATGACCTACGAGGGGCTGATCCCGCGGATCCAGAAGTCGATGCTCGCCAAGGACAAGGAGGCGATGCAGCCGCACATCCGGGAGTTCGTGGAGCGCGCGGTCACCTTCACCACCTGCCCCGACTGCGACGGCACCCGGCTCAGCGAGGGGGCCCGGTCGTCGAAGATCAAGGGGATCAGCATCGCCGACGCCTGCGCGATGCAGATCAGCGACCTGGCCGAATGGGTCGACGGGCTCGACGAGCCGTCGGTGGCGCCACTGCTCACCGCGCTCAAGCAGACCCTCGAGTCGTTCGTGGAGATTGGCCTGGGCTACCTCTCGCTCGACCGGCCGTCGGGCACGCTGTCGGGCGGCGAGGCGCAGCGCGTCAAGATGATCCGCCACCTGGGCTCCTCGCTCACCGACGTCACTTACGTCTTCGACGAGCCCACCACGGGCCTGCACCCCCATGACATCCAGCGGATGAACGACCTGCTGCTGCGGCTGCGGGACAAGGGCAACACGGTGCTCGTCGTGGAGCACAAGCCGGAGGTGATCGCGATCGCCGACCACGTCGTCGACCTCGGCCCCGGCGCCGGTACGGCGGGCGGCACCGTCTGCTTCGAGGGCACCGTCGAGGGGCTGCGGGCCGGCGGCACCGTCACCGGCCGCCATTTCGACGACCGGGCCTCCCTGAAGGAGGCGGTGCGGACGCCCACCGGCACACTGGAGATCCGCGGCGCGACGGCGAACAACCTGCGCGGCGTCGACGTCGATATCCCGCTCGGGGTGCTGACCGTGGTCACCGGCGTCGCCGGCTCAGGCAAGAGCTCTCTCGTGCACGGGTCGATCCCCGCCGGCGCGGGTGTGGTGTCGATCGACCAGGGCGCGATCCGCGGCTCGCGACGGAGCAACCCGGCGACGTACACCGGACTGCTCGACCCGATCCGCAAGGCGTTCGCGAAGGCCAACGGCGTGAAGCCGGCGCTGTTCAGCGCCAACTCCGAGGGCGCCTGCCCCACCTGCAACGGCGCCGGCGTCATCTACACCGACCTGGCGATGATGGCCGGCGTCGCCACCACCTGCGAGGAGTGCGAGGGGAAGCGGTTCCAGGCCTCGGTGCTGGACTACCACCTCGGCGGCCGTGACATCAGCGAGGTGCTGGCGATGTCGGTGACCGAGGCCGAGGAGTTCTTCGGCGCCGGCGAGGCGCGCACGCCGGCCGCGCACGCCATCCTCGGCCGGCTCGCCGACGTCGGGCTCGGCTACCTCAGCCTCGGCCAGCCGCTCACCACGCTGTCCGGCGGCGAGCGGCAGCGGCTCAAGCTGGCCACCCACATGGCCGAGAAGGGCGGCATCTACGTCCTCGACGAGCCGACAGCCGGCCTCCACCTCGCCGACGTCGAGCAGCTGCTCGGCCTGCTCGACCGGCTCGTCGACTCCGGCAAGTCGGTCATCGTCGTCGAGCACCACCAGGCGGTCATGGCGCACGCCGACTGGATCATCGACCTCGGCCCCGGCGCCGGCCACGACGGCGGCCGGATCGTCTTCGAGGGCACACCCGCCGACCTCGTCGCCGCCCGCTCCACCCTCACCGGCGAGCACCTCGCGGCCTACGTCGGCACCTGACCGCATGGCCAAGGAGAAGACGCTCGCCGACCGCAGTCCCCGGGACCCGCGCTGGCTGCAGATCCTGCCGTCCTCGGGGCTCGCCCGCTGGAAACGGCAGTGGCCGGTCTGGCCCACGTACTCCCACGGCGGACTGCGCTACGGGAGTTCCCCGAGTGTGGCCGCGGGCGACTGAGGAAACCCCCGCTGCTGCGATCGCGGGGCGACAGGCACGCCGAGGGCCGCGCACACCTCGACGTAGTCCTCCCAGGTGTCGATGTCACGGGGGAGCGGCCGGTCCACCGAGAGGCATCGCAGGCGGTCAGGGGACGCCTGGTCGACGATCTTCCAGACCGCCTTGTCGCCGTGCAGGCCCCTCAGGGTCGCGAAGGAGGCGGCGGAGAACATGAACGGATGGCCCAACTCGCCCTGGTAGCTGGTGATCGCCGCCCAGCTCGGCTTCGCGCGCCAATGTGCCAGCACCTCGTCGATGACCGCGGTCTCGATCTGCGGCATGTCGCCGAGGAGCAGCATCACAGCGGCGCACTCGCCGGCGGCGTCAAGGCCGGCGAGCAGCGAGGATGCGCACCCCGAACCGTAGGCGTCGTTGCGCACGACGTGCGCCCGGCCGGGCGCAAGCGACCGGACGACGTCATCGCCGCCGCCTCCCACCACTACGACGACGCGGTCGAGCGAGGAGCGTTCGACGCGAGCGACCACCCGAGCGAGCACGGTAGTGTCGCCCAGCGGAAGCAGCTGCTTGGGGCGCCCCAGCCGGGTGGACGCGCCTGCCCCGAGCACGATGCCGACGACCGCGTGGGAGGCCGGCCGACTCGGGGCGGGCGCGACATTCATGGGTGGATCGCTCCCTGCCCGTCGCGGAGCGGCCCCACCGCACCGGAGCGCCCGGTGTGGCACGCGATGATCTCGGCACAGATGGCGATGGCGGTCTCCTCGGGTGTCCGCGCCCCGAGGTCCAGGCCGATGGGTGCCACGACCCGGGCGAGGGCAACGTCGTCGACGCCTTCCTCCAGCAGCCGCTTGACCCGGTCCGCGTGGGTCCGCCGGGAGCCCATCGCGCCCAGGTAGCCCACGTTGGTGCCCAGGGCCGTGACGATGGCCGGCACGTCGAATCTGGCGTCGTGGGTGAGCACGCAGACGGCGTCGCGGGGGCCGAGCGTGGGGCCGACCTTCCGCAGCAGCCGGTTCGGCCACTCGGCGACCACCTCGTCGGCCATAGGGAACCGCCTCCGGGTGGCGAACACCGGTCGCGCGTCGCACACCGTCACGTGGTAGCCGAGCACCTTGGCGACTCGGGCGAGCGCGGCGGTGAAGTCGACTGCCCCGAAGATGAGCATGCGGGGGGCCGACACGAACGACTCGATGAACACGGACACCGTGCTCTCGCGAGCCTCGCCGTGCTCGCCGTAGTGCCGTACCCCGGTTGTCCCCGCCGCCAACTCGCCGCGGGCATCGCGGGCCACGACGCGGTCGAGGTCCGGGTCGCCCAGGGAGCCGGCCGGCGGGGCGCTCTCGTCGGGGCGCACCAGCAGCTTGGCGCCGGTGTTCGGCCCGTCGATGACCGTGGCCAGGGCGCACGGCTCGCCGTCGGCCTGCAGCCGGCGGACCTTGTCGTAGAGCGGCCACCAGTCGAGCGGTTCGACGTAGAGGCGGATGGTGCCCCCACAGGTGAGGCCGACGGCGAAGGCGTCGTCATCGCTGTACCCGAACGTCACGACCGTGCGGTCACCGGATGAGATGGACCCGAGGGCCTCGGTCACGACCGCGCCCTCCACACACCCGCCCGAGACCGAGCCCGACACCTCGCCGCCCTCGTTGACGGCCAAGGCCGCACCCGGCAGCCGGGGGCCGCTCCCCTCGACGTCTATCACCCGTGCGATGGCGACCTGCGTGCTCAGGGTCCGCCACCGGTCGAGGTCGTCCAGGATCTCCTTCACGGACTCGTCGCCTACCGGGTCAGCCAGACGACGAGGGCGATGAGGACGACGACGGCGGCCACCGGTACGGCGCGCTTGAGCACGGCGCCGCGGGCTACGCCCATCAGGTCCAGGGGCTCGGCCTCGCGCGTCTCGATGCGGCGGGGCTGTGCGCTGGACTCGGTCTCGGTCTCGGTCTCGGTGATGGGGGCGGGCCCGGTCTCGGACCCGACTGCCCCGGCCGCCGCACCGGAGACGGCGGGGGAGGCCTGTTGCTCGGCGACCAGTTGGGCCTCGAGGGATGTCACGAACTGGGCCAGCAGTTTCTTGCTGATGTCCTCCATCACCCCCTTGCCGAACTGGGCCGCCTTGCCGGTGACGCTGAGCTGGGTCGTCACCGTAACTGCGGTGCCATCGCCGTCCGGTGCGAGCTGGGCGGTGACGAGCGCGTTGGCGTTGCCCTGCCCCTTGACGTCGCGGCCCTCTGCCCGCAGCACCGCCGTCCGGCCTTCGGCGTCCAGCTTCTCGAAGGACGCGGAGCCCTTGAACCGAGTGACCACCGGGCCGACCTTGACCTTGACCATCCCGAGGTATTTATCGCCGTTCACCTCCGTGAGCTGGGCGCCCGGCATGCACGGGGCGATCCGCTCGACATCCGTGAACAGCGTCCAGGCCTGCTCAACCGGCAGGCTCACGCGGAACTCGTTGGTGAACTCCATCGCGGACAAGGCTCCTTCATCCATGGGCCACGTCCCCTGGCCGGTGAAACGCGCGGGGATCCGCTCCCGCGACGCGGTTACCGGGCAGCTCGGCGCGGGACCTGCCGGCGCCGGGCCTCAGGGCCGGGCGGTAACCATGAACCCCTCCCGGACGCTGGTCAACGGGCTCTTCAGCTATCGCTTAAGAGCCCGCACCAAATCCCACCGCACTTAATCATTCGCTGAAGTCGGCCTTGACGTGGGCGCGGTCCGAGCGCCAACTATGCGGATCCCAGCGGTATCGCGGGGCGGACCGCGACCAGAGGGAGGGTGATGTGCAAGTACCGGCGTCGTTCCAATACGAACGGGCGCGGAGTGTCGACGAGGCACTCACGCTGCTGCGGCGCTTCGGCGAGGAGGCGCGCGTGATCGCGGGAGGCCACAGCCTCCTGCCGATGATGAAGCTCCGGCTCGCTCAGCCGGAGTTCCTCGTCGACATCAACGATCTCGACGAGCTCGACTACGTACGCCAGGAGGGTTCCGAGCTGTGCATCGGAGCGCTCACCCGGCACCGCTCCATGCTCGAGAGCGAGCTTCTCGGTAGATATTTCCCGATTTTCCGGGATGCTGAGCGGGTCATCGCCGACCCGCCGGTGCGCAACCGGGGCACGCTGGGCGGCTCGCTGTGCCAGGCCGACCCGTCCGAGGACCTCTCCGCGGTGTGCGCCGCCGTGCACGCCCAGGCCGTGATCCTGGGCGCGGACGGCTCCCGCACCGTGACGATGGACGAGTTCCACCAGGGCCCGTACGAGACCGCTGTCGGCCCTGGCGAAATGCTGGTCGGGGTACGCATCCCGATCCGGCCGAACGCCGGCAGCGCCTACGAGAAGGTCGAGCGCAAGGTGGGCGACTGGGCGGTCGGCGCCGCAGGCGCGGCCGTCGCACTGCGGGACGGGAGGATCGCCGAAGCCGGTGTCGGGCTGGCCGCCGTCGGTTCGAACACCGTGCACAACCACCGGGTGGAGGAGGCGCTGCGCGGCAACGAGCCCACCGAGGAGCTGTTCGCCGAAGCCGCCCGCATCGCGGCCGAGGACTGCTCGCCCACCACCGACAGCCGAGGCAGTACCGAGTACAAGCGGCACCTGGCCGGTGAGCTCACCAAGCGGGCACTGCGCCGGGCCGCGGCTCGCGCCGCAGGAAGAGAGGCTTGAGGATGCAGGTCACCATCAACGTCAACGGCGAGGACCACACCCGCGATATCGAACCACGCCACCTGCTGGTGCGCTTCCTGCGCGACGACCTGGGACTCACCGGTACCCACTGGGGCTGCGACACCAGCAACTGCGGTACCTGCGTGGTGCTGTTGGACGGGGAACCGGTCAAGAGCTGTACCGTCCTGGCCGCCATGGCGGCCGGACACGAGGTACGCACCGTCGAAAGCCTGGAGGTCGACGGCACCCTCGACCCCGTCCAGAAGGGGTTCATGGAGGAGCACGGCCTGCAATGCGGCTTCTGCACGCCGGGAATGATGATGACCGGCCGCGCGCTGCTGGACCGTAACCCCGACCCGTCGGAGGGCGAGATCCGCGAGGCGATCTCCGGTCAGCTGTGCCGGTGCACCGGCTACCTGAACATCGTCAAATCCATTCAGTGGGCCGCGACCCACCAGGCCGCCGAGACCGCAGGGAGCTGACCGTGACCACCGTCGAGGAACCCGTCGCCGCGGCCGACGAGCGACCGATCGGCTACGGCCGGATGAAGCGCAAGGAGGACGTGCGCTTCGTGCGGGGCAAGGGCCGCTATGTCGACGACGTCCAGCTGCCGGGCATGCTGCACGGCGCGGTGCTGCGCAGTCCGATCGCGCACGCCCGGATCGTCTCCATCGACACCTCGGCTGCCGAGGCCCACCCGAAGGTCAGGGCGGTGATCACCGGCAAGACCCTGGAGACCCTCAACCTGGCGTGGATGCCGACCCTGTCGATGGACACCCAGGCCGTGCTGGCGACCGACAAGGTGCGCTTCCAGGGCCAGGAGGTGGCCTTCGTCGTCGCCGAGGACCACTACTCGGCTCGCGACGCCCTCGAGCTGATCGACGTCGAGTACGAACCACTGACGCCGGTCATCGATGCCCGGCGCGCGCTGGACGCTGATGCGCCGGTCATCCGGGACGACCTGGAAGGCAAGAGCGACAACCACATCTTCGACTGGGAGTCGGGCGACAAGGCGGCCACCGACGCGGTTTTCGCAGGCGCCGACGTGGTGGTCACCCAGGACATGCTGTACCCGCGGGTGCATCCCGCGCCGCTGGAAACCTGCGGTTGCGTCGCCTCGATGGACCCGGTCGAAGGCAAGCTCACGTTGTGGAGCACCACCCAGGCGCCGCACGCCCACCGCACGCTGTACGCGATGGTGGCGGGGCTGCCCGAGCACAAGATCCGCGTGATCGCCCCCGACATCGGTGGCGGCTTCGGGAACAAGGTGGGCATCTACCCCGGCTATGTGTGCGCGGTCGTGGGGTCGATCGTCACCGGCAAGCCGGTCAAGTGGATGGAGGACCGCTCAGAGAACCTCATGAGCACCTCCTTCGCCCGCGACTACCACATGCAGGGTGAGATCGCCGCGACCCGCGACGGCAAGATCCTCGGCGTCCGGGTGAAGGTGCTCGCCGATCACGGTGCGTTCAACGGGACCGCCCAGCCCACGAAGTACCCGGCCGGCTTCTTCCACATCTTCACCGGCTCCTACGACCTGGAGGCCGCCCACTGCGAGGTCAGCGGCGTCTACACCAACAAGGCCCCAGGCGGCGTCGCCTACGCCTGCTCGTTCCGGGTCACCGAAGCGGTGTACTTGATCGAGCGCATCGTCGACTGCCTGGCGGACGAACTCGGCATGGACGCGGCCGAGCTGCGCATGAAGAACCTGCTGCGGCCGGAGCAGTTCCCGTACGAGAACAAGACCGGCTGGGTGTACGACTCGGGTGACTACCCCGCGTGCCTGCGCAAGGCGATGGACATCGCCGGGTACGCCGAGCTGCGCAAGGAGCAGGCCGAAAAGCGCGCCCGGGGCGAGCTGATGGGCATCGGCCTGTCGTTCTTCACCGAGACGGTGGGAGCCGGGCCCCGCAAGCACATGGATATCCTGGGGCTCGGCATGGCCGACGGGTGTGAGCTGCGCGTCCACCCGACGGGCAAGGCGGTGGTGCGGCTGAGCGTGCAGACCCAGGGGCAGGGCCACGAGACGACGTTCGCCCAGATCGTCGCGGAGGAGCTCGGGATCCCGCCCGAGGACATCGACGTCGTCCACGGCGACACCGACCAGACCCCGTTCGGGCTCGGCACATACGGCAGCCGGTCCACGCCGGTCTCGGGCGCGGCCGCGGCCGTTGTCGCCCGCAAGGTGCGCGACAAGGCCCGGCTCATCGCGGGCGCCATGCTCGAGGTGTCCCCCGAGGACCTCGAGTGGGAGAAGGGGCGGTGGTTCGTCAAGGGAGACCCCGAGAAGGCCACGACGATCCAGGAGATCGCCCTCGCGGCGCACGGCGCCCTGGAACTTCCCGACGGCGTCGAGGGCCACCTCGAGGCGATGACGGTCTACAACCCGCCTGAGATGACGTACCCCTTCGGCGCGTACATCTGCGTGGTCGACGTCGATCCGGGCACCGGCCAGGTCAAGGTTCGCCGCTTCATCGCGGTCGACGACTGCGGTACCCGCATCAACCCGATGATCATCGAAGGGCAGGTGCACGGCGGGCTCGCCGACGGCGTCGGCATGGCTCTGATGGAGCTCATCGGCTTCGACAGTGACGGCAACTGCCTGGGCGGGTCGTTCATGGACTACCTGCTCCCCACCGCACTCGAGGTCCCGGCGTGGGAGCTGGGCCACACCGTGACCCCGTCGCCGCACCATCCGATCGGCGCCAAGGGCATCGGCGAGTCGGCCACCGTGGGGTCGCCCGCCGCGGTCGTGAACGCGGTGCTGGACGCCATCGGCGTCCGTCACGCCGACATGCCGCTCAACCCCAGCCGGGTCTGGACGGCAATGACGCAGGGCAGTGTGGAGCCACCGGCGTGAACATGGTCCCCGAACGGATGTCTGACCTGACGAGCCGTCATGTACCGTTCGTCAGGGCCACCGTGGTGCGTGCTCGTCGTCCGACGAGCGCGCACCCGGGGGACACCGCGCTCGTGCTCGCGGACGGCCGTATCGAGGGGTTCGTCGGCGGCACCTGCGCGGAGGCGACCGTACGGCGTTACGGTCTGGAGGCGCTGCAGACCGGCCAGTCGCTGCTGCTACGGATCTCCCCGGAGGAGACCGGCGAGCCGGTCGTCGACGAGGGGGCCGTCACAGTCGGCAATCCGTGCCTCTCGGGCGGGGCGCTGGAGATCTTCCTCGAGCCGCTCCGCCCCGCCCCGAGGGTGCTCGTCCTCGGCCAAACTCCCATCGGACGCAAGCTGGTCGAGCTCGGTCCGGCCCTCGACTACGACGTCGTGGCCGTCGGCGCCTCCGACGTCACGGCCGAGTCCCTCGCCGGGGCCGCCGCGGTCGTCGTCGCCTCCCACGGGCGCGACGAGGAGCCGCTCCTCACCTTCGCACTGCGTACGGGGGTCCCGTACATCGCGCTGGTCGCGAGCCGCAAGCGAGGCGAGGCGGTGCTGGACAGCCTGGAGGTGACAGCGGAGCAGCGGGCGCGGATCCGCACTCCGGCCGGTCTGCCGATCGGTGCCCGCACGCCTGGGGAGATCGCCCTGTCGATCCTGGCCGAGGTCATCGCATCCGTCCGGACCGAGTCCGCACGGCCCGACGCGCCGGCCAGGGCGGGCGCCAAGGCCGAGCCCGAGCCGGGGACGGCGGTCGACCCGGTGTGCAGCATGACCGTCGCCGCCGTCGACGGCACGCCGCACTCCGACGCCGGGGGCGAACGGCGGTGGTTCTGCGCCGAGGAGTGCCGCGCCACATTCGAAGCCGATCCCGCCCGGTACGCCGGCGCGGGCGCCGGGAGTGGCTGACGCGGGGGCGCCATCCGCGTGGCGGTGCCAGGTCGTCACATCCCCGCCGCATGGCCAGAGTCAGGAGTGAACCTTGGGAGTCGATCCGACCGTGACCGCCCTACGAGCAGAACCGGACGGTTCCAGCCCCAGCCGGGGATCACGAGCCCACCGGCCGACCCTCGGCGGACACACCTCGCCCGTCGAGGGGGCTGTCCCGGACGCCGAGCGGCTCGCCGCCGCCCTCGATGCCGCCGGCTACGTGGCCGACGACGGATTGGTGACCGCCCTGTACCTCGCGCTGCGCCTCCCGCAGCCGTTGCTGCTCGAAGGCGAAGCCGGGGTGGGCAAGACCGAGGCGGCCAAGTCAATCGCAGCCGTGCTCGGCACCCCGCTGATCCGTCTCCAGTGTTACGACGGCCTCGACGCCGCCGAGGCCCTGTACGAGTGGAACTATCCGCGCCAGCTGCTGAGCATCCGCCTCGCCGAGGCCAGGCACGCCGAACTGGCCGAGGCCGACCTGTTCACCGAGGAGTTCCTTGTCCGGCGCCCGGTGCTCGCCGCCCTCACCCACCCCGGCCCGATGCCCGCGGTGCTGCTGATCGATGAGGTCGACCGGGCCGACGACGACTTCGAGGCGTTTCTGCTCGAGGTCCTGGCCGAGGCGAGCGTCACCATCCCGGAGATCGGCACCGTCAGCGCCACGGTGCCGCCGATCGTCGTGCTGACCTCGAACCGCACCCGGGACCTCCATGACGCCCTGAAGCGCCGGTGCCTCTACCACTGGATCGACTACCCCAGCGCGGAGCAGCTCACCGAGATCGTCCGGCGCCGGGTCCCCGGGTCTTCTGCCTCGCTCGCGAGCGACGTGGCGGCGGCCGTACAACGGCTTCGGACGCTGGAGATCCAGAAGCCACCCGGCGTCGCCGAGAGCATCGACTGGATCTCGGCGCTCTCCCTGCTCGGCGTGGACCGGCTCGACGCCGACGCCGCCGACCGCACGCTCGGCTCCGTGCTCAAATACCGCGAGGACCACGATCTGGTGCGTGAGCGCGGCGTGGCGTGGCCGGCCGGCAGCGCCGATGCCTGAGCGCATCACCCTGCCCACCTTCGACCTCGCCGACTTCGCCGGCCGGTTCGGGGAGGCGCTGCACCGCGCCGGCGTGGCCGTCACGCCCGAGCGGTCGGTGCGCTTCCTCCAGGCCCTGCGTCTGCACCCGCCGGTGGACCGGTCCGCTCTGTACTGGACCGCCCGTGTGGCCCTGGTGACAGGACGCGAGCAGATCTCCGCGTTCGACCGGGTGTTTGACGCACTCTTCGGTGGCCTCCTCGATCCGGCCGAGTCCCGCGGCGACCACAACAACAAGCCGCTGACGGGTGTCGAGCCCGAACCCGACGGGCCGCCGGTCCCCTCCGGCCAGTCCCCGCAAGCGTCGGGGTCGCAGGTGCCGAGCGGGGCCCCGCGGCCGGGTGGTGCGGGTGCTGACGGCGATCGGGAAGCCGAGGCCCTGCGGGCCATCAGCAGCACCGATGAGGCCCTCGCCCACAAGGACTTCGGTGCCCTCGACGCCGACGAACTCACCGCCCTGCACCGCCTCATGGAATCGCTCGTGGTGAGCACCCCGCTCCGCCGCAAGCGCCGCAGGGAAGCCAGGCGCCGCGGCCGCCACATAGACCTGCGCCGCACTCTGCGCCGAAGCCAGCGCACCGGCGGCGAGCCGGTCCGGCTGGCCCGGTGCCATGACCGCGTCCGCCCCCGCCCGCTGGTGCTGCTGTGCGACATCTCCGGTTCCATGGAGCCCTATACCCGCGCCTACCTGGGCTTCTTCCAGCGGGCCGCCGTCGGCGTGTCCGCCGAGGCCTTCGTCTTCGCCACCCGGCTCACCCGGCTCACGCCGGTCCTGCGGAACGCGAGCCCCGACGCCGCGTTGCGGCGGGCGGGCGTCACCGCGTCCGACTGGTCGGGCGGCACGCGGATCGGACGCGCGCTTGCCGAGTTCAACAACGGCTTCGGCCGGCGCGGGATGGCCCGCGGCGCGGTGGTCGTGATCTTCTCCGACGGCTGGGAGGGCGAAGACCCCGACGCGGTCGGGCGCGAGATGAGCCGGCTCGCCCGCCTCGCCCACCGCATCGTGTGGGTCAACCCGCGCAAGGCGGCGCCCGGGTACGCCCCGCTCGTGGGCGGGATGGCTGCGGCTCTGCCGTACTGCGACGCGTTCGTGAGCGGGCACAGCTACGCCGCCCTCGCCGAGGTCATCGAGGCGATCGCCGGACCGGACGGGTCGTTGTCCCGGCGCGTACCGCCGTCGTGGCCGCCAGGGCGCTGACCGCCGTCTCTGTGGCTGCGTCCGGGTGAGGCGGGCCCGGCGGAACCGGTCCTCACAGGCCGAAAGGGAACCGATGCATGGACCTGCGGTTGTCGGTCGGCTGCGCGCGGCGCTCACAGAGGGCATGTTCGTCATGCTGCTGGCCGGGTGAGGCGCCGCGGCCGCTGTTGGTGCGTCGGTCAGCTCCATATGGTCACGTGGACGGCCGGCTTGAAACTGTTCATGGACACCCCTCGCGACCGGTTCTGTACGGCCTGGGTCGCCGGCGGTGTTGTGACGAACCGGCACAGGCGGGCCGCGGTTTCCGAGCGGTGGTCACCACGTAGCGCGCTCGCGTACAGCAACCCGCCCACCGGCGTCCCCAGGACGTCGAGCGTGGCCAGCGTCCCTCGCCGCAGCTCGTCGCGTACGACATGAAGGAACTCGATGGTCAGCCCGTGCCCGTCGGTGACGGCTTCGCGGGCTTCCGTCGCGCTGGGGAAGACCGACACGCTGGCGGCATCGACGCCGAGGCGGGCAAGGAAGGCGCCTGCCCGCGTGCTCGGATCGAGCCCGGCCGGGCCGAGCAGCCACGGCTGCCGGGCCAGTTGGTCAGGCTGGATCCGCGCGTGGCCCCGCAGCGGGTGCCGGGAGGCGGCGACGACGACGAGCTGGAACCGCAGGAACGGGATGGATTCAATCGCGGCGTCATGGCCCGGTGCCGGACCGATCGCCACGTCGGCCCGCCGGTCCCGCAATAGTTCGGCGAGGGCGGAGCCGGGCGCGGCCACGGTGGAGACATCGACGTCGGGCTGGCGACGGCAGAAGGCCTCGAGTAGCCGCGGGGTCACGTGCTCGGCCGCGGTCTCGGTGGAGGCCACCCGCAGATACGGGGTCTGCTCCCCAGCCTCCCGCACCCGCTGGCGTGCCTCCTCGGCCAGACTGAGGATCTCTGCGGCGCTGGCAGCCAACCGTCGGCCGCCGGAGGTCAGCATGATGCCGCCGGCGGCCCGCACGAACAGCTGGTCACCGAACTCACGGCGCAGCGCGGCCACTGCGCCGGACACCGCCGCCTCGGTAACGCTGAGCGAATGAGCGGCGGCTTTCACCGAGCCCAGACGGGCCACGGCGACGAACATCCTGAGCCGACTGAGCGTCATCTGCCGTCCCCCCGCGTCGTAGACCATGACGTCGCATCGGCCCGGAACAACATGAATGCCTCCAAACCCCCTGGCCTTAGGTATCCAGTTAAGACGGGCGTTCCGAATCCGTCGATGCACGTTAGGTAAGCGGAGGCTTCGGCTCCATGACCTGGAGGGATGAAAGTCCCCTCAGAATTTGTCCTGATGGGACACTCGGCGCCGGTCCAGGGGATGCCAAGTGTCCTGCTTCAAAGGGACGGTTGAGGCCGAGATGCTGATCCCGGGCGGCGACTCCGTACCGACGCGCACACCAGGCCTCGCACCGCCCTACCGGAACACAACTCGCCCCAGAATACACAGAGATCACGATCGCCACTGGAATATCATGCTCGGCCGATGACAGGGGTATAAGAGAGAAGGTGATGGTGCCTGACTCGATGCCACCCTCAGTTGCCCTCGGTGTTCCCGGTGTCCAGGTCACGCCCGGCGAGCACCTCTGTGCCTTTTACCGTGGCCTGGCGGGGCGTGACGAGATCCTGATCCCGTATCTCCGCGAGGGGCTGGCGACCGGCGACAAGTGCATCTGTGTCATGGATGCCACCGATCCCGAAGCGGTGTTGACCGCCCTCGCCACGGACTTCGACCTTGGAGCGTGTCTGAGCAGTCAGCAGCTCGATGTGCAGCGGTCGAGCGATACGTACCTGCGTGATGGCAGGTTCTCCACGCACGCCATGCTCGACTTCTGGGACGACGCGGTCGGCGGAGCTCTCGCCTGCCATGGATTCGGCTTCTCCCGGGCCGTGGGCGAGATGACCTGGTCACTGCGCCAGATGCCGGGGGTCGAGGACCTGGTGGAGTACGAGTCGCGGCTCAACCGCTTCGCGCCGCGCTACCCCCAGGTGATCCTGTGCCTGTATGAACTCGACCGGTTCAGCGGCGGGATCCTGATGGACGTACTGAAGACGCACCCAAAGGTTCTGGTCGGCGGGATGCTGGTCGCCAACCCCTACTACCTCGAGCCTGACGAGTTCCTCGCGACGAGGCAGTGAGGAGACGATGAGTACGCCCGCGGTCCCCGCGGCACGATTGGCCGCGCTGGACATGGCGCAGCGCGACCAGCTCAGCAACCTCCGTGGCCTGCTGATGCTCTCCATGCTGATGACCGAGAGCAGCGACGAACGCCGGATCCTGCACTTGGCGACCACGTCGGTGGCGTCCTTCGGACGCTGCCAGGTCGAGGGCGTCCACTACCTGGAGGGCGGCTGGCAGACGACGGCGACGCCGAAAGCGCCTCCGGGGGCGCGGGCCGCGATCGAGCCGCAGCTGGGGGCTCTCGGCCGCAGCGGCGGTCCGGTCACCGTCGCCGACCAGGGCTGGGGATGGGCCCTGCCGATGCCCAGCCTCGACGAATACGTCGGTCACCTGGTCGTGTCGGCCGGGGAGGAACCGTCGTCCGAGGAGCAGTTTCTGCTCCAGGCACTCGCCCAGCAGACAGGTGTCGCCCTCGCGAACGCGCGGCTGCACGCGAAGGAACGGGCCGCCTCCGAGGAACTGCGCACAGCCAACGCCGCGCTTGCCGAGGCACTCGGCAAGCTGGAGCGGACCCAGCAGATCCACGACCGGTTCACCAGGGCCGCGGTCGCCGGCGAAGGGCAGGAGGGCATCGCGACCGCCCTGCACGAACTGACCGGGTTCCCCGTCGCCGTCGAGGACCGGTACGGCAATCTGCGGGCGTGGGCGGGCCCGAACAAGCCTGCCCCGTACCCGAAGGATCCCCCGGCGGACCGCGAGCGGATGCTGCGCCGGGCGGTGTGCGAAGGGCGGCCGATCCGGGAAGGCGGGCGGCTGCTGGTGATCGCCAGTCCGCGCCCGGACATTCTCGGCGTTCTGGCGCTGGTGGACCCCGCCGGGACGGCCCGGGACCAGGAGCTGATCGCACTGGAGCATGGGGCGACCGTGCTGGCGATGGAACTCGTGCGGCTGCGCAGTCTGGCCGAGACCGAGCTGCGTCTTCGGTGTGATCTGGTGGAGGAGTTGCTGTCGGGTACCGACGAACAGAGCGCCTTGGCCCGTGCCCAGGTGCTGGGTTATGACCTGGAGCGCACGCACCGGGTGGTCGTCGTCGAGGCAGGTGCGCGGTCACAAGACGCGGAGGGGCTCCTCCACGGTGTGCGCCGCGCTGCCGGTTCGACGGCCATCGGCTCGCTGATGGCGACCCGTGGCGACGCCGTGGTGCTGCTCTCCGACCGCGTGGTGCCCTGGGAGCGGTTCCGGACGGCCGTCCTGGCCGAGCTGGGCGGCGGCCGATGCCGGATAGGGATCGGCGGCCCGTGTGAGCGGCCCGGGGAGTTCCCGCGCTCCTACGGCGAGGCACTGCTCGCGCTGAGGATGCAGGGCACCGCGCGCGGCGGCGACCGCGTGGTCAGCTACGAGGATCTGGGCGTGTACCGGCTCCTCGGCGAGGTCGAGGACCCGGCAGCGGTCGAGCGGTTCGTGCGGCACTGGCTGGGAGTTTTGCTGGACTACGACGCCAGCAAGCGGTCCCAGCTGGTCAATACGCTGAGCTGGTACCTCGAGTGCGGTGGACGCTACGACTCCACCGCGGCGGCCCTGTCGGTGCACCGCAGCACGGTCAAGTACCGGCTGCAGCGGATCCGCGAGATCTCGGGACATGACCTCGCGAATCCCGACACCCATTTCAATCTGCAGCTGGCCACCCGAGCCTGGCGGACGCTCGACACGCTGCGGTCCGATCCCAGGACCGCTGGGGACTGCTGATCAGTCCGCGGCGGCCAGAACGCCGCCGGTTCGCACCCACCGCGAGGCCGGCTGGGGGAAGGGCGGCCGGTCGACTGAATGCCCTCGGCTCCGATCGGTTCGTCGAAGTGATGCGTGATGCATCCGTGACCGTGCGTAGTCGCGTACGCGGCACGGCCGGCCCGTCGCCAGGACCTTGCCACCCAGCCCCAGTCCGCAGGGGATCACCAGGTGCTGATCTTGTGGATCTCCTCGCCGGGGAGACAGGCCGGAGATCTCGGCGGTGACGCGCCCCCCAGCGCCTGCCGTACTGCAACGATGACAGTACGGCCTCCGGTACCGGACGGTGTCCGGTTCGTGCGACGCGTCACGGGGCACCCGGAAAACGCGACGCCTCACGGAGGAATGTGAAAAATATATAGAAAATGGATGGGCTAGGAGGCTGCGGTGGAATTCGACGTCATTGTGGAAATACCGCAGGGGTCTCGCAACAAATACGAGATGGACCACAAGCAGGGGCGGATCCGCCTGGACCGGATGCTGTTCACCTCGACGCAGTACCCCGCCGACTACGGCTACATCGACGGCACCCTGGGCGGCGATGGCGACCCGCTGGATGCCCTGGTCCTCGTGGGTGAGCCGACATTTCCGGGGTGCGCCATCGAGTGCCGGGCCATCGGCATGTTCGTGATGCGCGATGAGAAGGGCATGGACGAGAAGGTCCTGTGTGTCCCAGCGCACGACCCGCGCTATGACATGTATCAGGACATCGACGACTTCCCTACGTTCGACAAACTGGAGATCACCCACTTCTTCGAGGTCTACAAAGACCTGGAGCCGGGCAAGTCCGTCGAAGGCTCCCACTGGGAGGGCCGTGATCAGGCGTATGCCGAGATTGATGCCTCCCGTAAGCGGCTTGCCGAGATGCCCGGTGCCCTGCATGCGTGAGCAGCTGGCGGATCGCACGGCGACCAGCGGGCGGCCCCGGACGCGTGCCCGGTGACCGCCCGCAGCTGACGTGTGCTCAGGAATGGTCTCTGCCCATCAGCCTGGCAAAGGAATTCGGGTCGGCGTCGAATCCGTGCATCACCTTGCGGAGTTCCCAATCGCCCGAGGCGGCCCGGGTGAACTCCGCGACGGTTACGGCTGTGGCTCCCGAGACACTGGCGAAGTCGCTCTCCGTCAGCTCCGTATACCCCTCATGGATCCGGACACGGGTGTTCGCTACGTCACCGAAGGTCTTCCGCCCACCGCGTTGCTGGATGGCCACGCCCACAACCACGCGCGCGTATGCGGGAGCCAATCGGTCCAGCTGCAGGGTCATGGCCTCGTCCGCGCCGAAGCCCTGACCGGTCTGACTGTCCCTGTTGAGGGTAATGGTGCCGTCAGGCGATCGGCTGTCGAAGTGGACGAGGTACGCGGGGTCGCCGTACGGGTCGTCCGCAGCATACGTCGCAGCGATGAGATCGAGATCATGGTCCGGTGTACCGGAGGGGCTGGGATCCCACTCCAGCTTCACCTCGACCTTTCTTAACCCCTTGTTGAGACTGCTCATCAGATTTCCTTTCCTGGGAACCGGGTTGATGCGCGTTGCTCGATCCTCTACCCCGGATGCAGTGTGGTACGGCGCCGCCCGCTGTTACTGCTCGGGCATGCGCAGCGCGCGCACGGTCGTTCAGCGCCCCGCGGGGCTGCCGCGGTGGTCAACTCCTCAAGCGGATCGGCCAGATGTGGACTCCACTCCGGACGTCGGGATGAGACAAGGCCGCACGGGCTGCGTATCGCCTCACAACGAGACAGCGGAACCGGACTCGTGCGGCCCAGCTGCGCGTCACGGATCCGGACGTTGGTTGAGGAGGACTGCCGGTGGGATTCAACGACACCGAACCGCAGCGAGCTTACGGTTCAGGTCCTGATACGGCGCAAGAGATCTGGGACTCCTTTCAGGCCGTGCTGGACGGCTTGGACGCCGCACGCGCCGACCTCCTCCAGGCGTTCGACGAGCGGCAGGGCTGGGCCGAGAGCCCGCCACCGTCCTGGCCACGACACGGCGAACCGGCCTGGGACGCCTTCATTCCTCCGACCCGGACCCTCTTCTCGAGCCCTGCTCCGCCCCCGCCCCCGCGGACACAGCCGGTGGAGCGTGGGCCCGAGGTCCTGGATTCGGGTCGTCCGTACGCCATCGGGCCGTCTGCAGTAGAGCCGCTGGGAACCGGTGACGCACGCCAGGTCGACGCTCCCGAGGATCTCGTGGTGGAGCCGCTGTGGTCGCGCGGCAGGCATCTGGAGACCGTTCCGCCGCCACTGACGGGGCAGCCGCCGACGGCGAGTGGCGAAGGCCCGAAACACGCCGCGCCCGTGACCCTCCTGCCCCCGGCTCCCCCGCGGGAGGGCGCTCGCCGGAGGACCGGCCCGGACGCGGACACCAGCCCGTCGGCTACCTCCCAACGCCCCGCCCCGTCCCCGGACCAACTCGTCGCCTCAGCCTCGGAGGTGTCACCGCCACGGCCAAGGACCCGCGCGCACGCGAAGAAGCGCACTCGAGGATGGCGGCGCTTCACCAGCCGGCGGGACACGCGTGTCGCGGGAGCCTTCGGACTGGGCGCGGTGAGCGGATTGCTCCTCGCCTCTCCGCTGCTGGCCGGCGACAACCCCACATCGGTGGTGCCTTCCGCGTCCTCCGAGCAACTGGACCAGCCGCCGCCCGACAACCCCGCACAGGCCGTCCCGAACCCGCCCTCCGGACAACTGAACCAGCGGCTGCCCGAGATCCCGGGCACGGGCGTGCTGCGCCAGGGCGACAGCGGCCATGGCGTGTACGAATTGCAGGTACGTCTGCGTCAGGTCCCGAACATCTACGGCGGCCCCATCGATGGCCGCTACGACGCGGAGGTCCGGGCAGCCGTGGCCAGGTTCCAGAAGTGGTACGGCATCCGCGGCGACGAGACCGGCGTCTACGGCGACAACACTCGCAGCGCCCTGACGTCGCGAACCAAGTAGTCAGCGCCTGTGAGGTTCGCCGTGCGGCGGGCCGCGGCGGGCGCCTTCGCCGCCTCCCATCGGCGGGGCGGCGAAGGGGATGCCCTGGAAGCCCCGTCGGCCGTCGGGGCCGGCCGGCCGCGCACCCAGTCGAATCGCGGCCGCCCCGTTCTGCGGCTGCGCGGTGGACACGGCGATGCGGGCGAACGGTGACGGTCGGTGCAGGTCGGCATAGACAGCGGGCCCTCGCCGTGGGCGCAGGGCGAGGAAGTCCTGACCGTAAGGGTGCCGCCACACTCCCAGACACAGCGCGCCAGGGATCAGCACGCCCCGGACCCGTACTCCGCGCAGGACGCGCCACCAGTCCGGTTCGATCACCACCTGCGCCACCGCTGCCAGGGGAAGGCGCACATTCCTGTGCCGAGCCGCGATCTTTTCCCACCACGCCAGGCGGAGCACCAGGTCGTCACCGTCAAGTCTCAGTCGCGCCATCGCAGCACCCCCATGTCGTGGTCCGCTGTTGCGCACCTTGGGGTCGGCGTACCCATTCCGGGCCGCCCTGTCGGCCCGGGAACGGAGGCGCAGGTCAGGGACCCGAGCAGGCGGAGGCCACCCAGGCGCCCGAGCCTTATATGGGCCATCTTGACAATATTTGTCCGAAGGTCTGGCTAGACTTTCGAGGAGGTTGTCTCGGTATCCGCAGGCCGCCGGGCCCACCGGCCGGGAGGAGGTGAGGACGATGCCAGAGGAGCGACCCCGGCGCGATCATTACGCGGTGCTCGGCGTCGATCCCTCCGCATCGGCCCAGCAGGTCACCACGGCCTACCGCAGGCTGGTCCGCACCCTGCACCCCGACGCCCATCCCGGCCGGTCATCGGCGCAGGAAGACTTCACCGAGGTCGTGGACGCCTACAACACCCTCCACGACCCCGAGCGGCGCGCGGCCTATGACGCTGCACGCGCCCGCCGCGACTACCGCGGGGACCAGGCTCCGCCCGGCCAGCCGGTACCCGTCCGCGTCACCCACACAACCGATGCCCCCGGCTGGCAGTCCCCCACGGTCCGGCCGTACGCGGCGGAGAGCCTGCTCGATGCGCTGCACTCGGTGTCGCTGCGGGTCGGCCCTGTCCGTATGGACCTCATGTGGCACGAGCGAACCGCCTACGGCCTGCTCGACCAGCTCTTCCGGTGGATGTGGGAGCGGGATCCCTGGCGGTGAACCGCGTCTGGGATCACTCGACACTCATCTGCGCCATCATGCCCATGGCCGAGTGGTCCAGCAGATGGCAGTGGTAGACGTAGGTCCCGCGGTAGCTGTTGAAGGTGGCCAGGACCTTCACCGTCTCGCCGGGCAGTACGCGGACGGTGTCCTTCAAACCCGATTCCGAGGGGCCGGCCGGCTGTCCATCGCGCTCCAGGACCCGGAATTGCACCAGGTGCATGTGGAAGTTGTGCGGGACGAGCTGATTGGTGTTGGTGATGGTCCAGAGCTCGGTGCTGCCGAACGCGACGCGGGTGTCGATGCGGTCGGGATCGAACGTCTTGCCGTTCAAGAAGCCGCTCGGGTTGGCTCGCCCGTCCTCGTCCATATGCAGCTCGATGGTGCGGCGGACGATGGGCTCCTTCGGCTGGGGCAGGGTTCGCAGGACGCTCGGGACCTTGCTGCGGTCAGCGGCGGTGCGTACGACGTCGAAGCGCAGGACGATGCCGACCTGGTCGGCGGGGCCGGGACCGAGGGTGTTCTCCAGCACCAGCCGGGTGCCGACCGGGTACCGGGAGAAGTCGATGACGATGTCGGCGCGCTCCGCCGGAGAGAGGGCCACGGCATCCGTGGTGTGGGGGCGTTCGAGGAGGCCGCCGTCGGACCCGATCTGCACGATGGGGCTGCCATCGGCGAGGCGGAGGTTGAAGAACCGCAGATTGGCCGCGTTGAGGAGACGGAACCGGTATTTCCGTGCGGCCACCTCGACATACGGTGACGGCTTGCCGTTGGCGAGGATCGTCGTACGGCCCAGGGCGTCGTCCATGGCGTAGACGAGCTGTCCCGACCCGTCGAAGCGTGCGTCGCGCAGCGCGATCGGGATGTCGTACGGGCCGGAGGGCAGGGGCAGTGCCTGCTCGATGTCATCGGTCAGCAAGTAGAAGGCGGACAGGCCGCGGTAGACGTGTTCGGCCTCCAAGTGGTGTGCGTGGTCATGGAACCACAGGGAGGCGTGTGACTGCTGGTTCGGGTACCTGTACGTCCGGGCCGAACCGGGGGCGATGGTGTCCATCGGCGCGCCGTCGCTGTCGGCCGGCACGCGGCCTCCGTGCAGGTGCACATTGGCAGGCGTGTCAAGGAAGTTGTGGTGCCGTACCACGACGGGGCGCCCGGTTCTCGCCTTGATCGTGGGGCCCGGGAAGCTGCCGTTGTAGGTGAGGACCTCGGTCACCATGCCCGGCAGGATTTCCTTGTACGCCCGCCGGATGGAGACGTTGTAGGTGTCGGTTCCACCGGCGGTGGAGTCAGGGGTGAGCACGGGCGGGACAGGCATCGCCACCTGGAACGGCACCGCGGTCGCTACCGCGGCCCGGGCGCTGCGCGCGCCGATGAGCGGGCTGAGGGCGGCACTGGTGAACAGCCCCGCGGCCGAGGTGGCGAGGGCCGCTGTGAGCACCTTGCGTCTGGTCACCATGGCACACTTCCTGTCCGGCTTGGCGAGTCACCCTTCCGTCGCTCAGCACATCCGATTGCTCGCAAGAGGCATGCAAAAAAGCCGTGAGATACCGGTGTTGCGGGTAGATTGCAGCGTTCCCCGTATACGTACTGAGTCCGAATCGCGCGCCTGGGAAGGCTCATCGTGGATCTTCGGTACTGGCTGCCGCGCGCGGTGGATGTGATCGAACAATGGAGTGAGAAGTTCGGTCCGTACAAGGCGCATCCCTCGCACTCCGTGGGCGAGGAAGCCTTTGCCTCCGCATTCGGTGAATTCGCCAAACGGCTCGAAAACAATTACCCGTTCTTTCACCCACGATACGCAGGCCAGATGGTCAAGCCGCCGCATCCGGCGGCTGTCGTCGGCTATGTCACGGCAATGCTGCTCAACCCGAATAACCATGCGGCTGAAGGCGGCCCGGCGACCACCGAGATGGAGCACGAGTGCGTTGCCGCGCTGGCAGAGATGTTCGGCTTCACCGCGCATGTGGGGCATCTGACGACCAGCGGCACCATGGCGAACCTCGAGGCGCTGTACGTGGCGCGGCAGTCGCATCCAGGCCGTGGCGTGGCGTACAGCTCCGAGTGCCATTACACGCACGAGCGCATGTGTCATGTGCTGGGCGTCGAGGGGCATCAGGTGCCCGCCGACGGGCATGGGCGGATCGATCTGGACGCTCTGGAGCGCGTTCTGGCGACCGGTCGGGTGGGCACGGTGGTGGTGACCGCGGGGACCACGGGTCTGGGAGCGGTGGATCCGGTGCACGAGGTGGTGCCGCTGGCCCGGAGCCATGGCGCCCGGGTGCATGTGGACGCGGCATACGGCGGCTTCTACGCACTGTTGGCTCGGCCGGAGGTGCCGGCGGGGATCGATCCGGAGCCGTGGCGGGCGATCGCGCAGTGCGACTCGGTGGTGGTCGATCCACACAAGCACGGGCTGCAGCCGTACGGGTGCGGCGCGGTGCTGTTCCCCGATCCCAGTAGCCGGCGCTTCTTCGAGCACGATTCGCCCTACACGTATTTCACCGAGTCCGAGCTGCATTTGGGCGAGATCAGCCTGGAGTGCTCGCGCGCGGGCGCCGCGGCCGCCGGACTGTGGCTGACGCTGAGGTTGCTGCCGCTGACGCCGCACGGCTTCGGGGCGATGCTGGCGGCGAGCCGCCGTGCGGCGCTGCGCTGGGCGGATCTGCTGGAGGCTTCGGAGGCACTGGAGCTCTACCAGCGTCCTGACCTCGACATCGTCAACTACTTCCCGGTGACGCGGCCCGCAGCGCTGTCCGCGATCGACGAGGCGTCGGTGCGGCTGCTGCACGACGGGATGTACGCCGCAGAGGAGCAGGTCTTTCTCAGTGTGCTGCGCACGGATGCCGACGCGTTCGTGCGCCGTCATCCCGGCGTGGCTCGTGACGCTGATGCGGCGCGGGTGATGCGCAGCGTCCTCATGAAGCCGGAGACCGAGTTGTGTCTTGACCAGCTGCACGCCCGGGTGGAGCAGCTCGCCGCCTTCGGTGACAGCAGCGCTCGGTCCCGGCCCGTTCGTCTTGGTCTGCTTGGAGGGAAGTCCCTTGGATTCGAATGACGTCCGGTCACCTACCGCAGCCGCCTCCGGCCCCGGCGGTGCGGTACTCCCGGCGTCCGGGCCGGATGCCGATACATTGGCCGGCCTGCTGGCCGAAGCGTTCCACAACGATCCGCTGACCAGATGGCTGTTTCCCGACGACGAGCGCCGGACGCGAATCCTGCCCGGCTTCTTCCGGATATTCCTTGATGTGTCCTACGGGTATGACGGGGTGTCCACCACACCGGACCGCGATGCGGTGCTGCTGTACCTGCCGCCCGGCGCCTGGGAGGAGGTCGAGGAGCGGGGGGATGGGCTGCAGCGGCGGTTCGCCGCCGTCGTCGGTGACGACATCGACGCGCTGATGACGATCGTACGGCTGCAGGCGGAGCACCATCCGGTGCGCAAGCCCCACTACTACGCGGGGTTCGGGGCGGCGCGGCCCTCGGCGCAGCGCCGCGGTCTGATGACGGCACTGCTCTCAGATGTGGTCGCGCGTGCGGACGCGCAGGGGTGCGGTGTGTACACCGAGGCAAGCTCGCCGGGCGGTGAGGCAACGTGCCGGCGGTTCGGGTTCACCCGGCTCGGGCAGGACATCGTGCTGCCGCACGGCGGGCCTACGCTGCGTCCGCTGTGGAGGGATCCCCAGTGAGGGGAGACGGACAGCTCCTCATCTGGTCGCCGAGTGAGGTGGATCGCGCTGATCCGCCGGCCGGCCACCTTCGACATCTGCGTGAAGTCCTCCAGTGGAGCAGGGAGTTCCTGGTCTCCGGCCATCCGGATCTGGGGCGCAGCGGGCCGGTGTGCCCGTATACCCAGCCATCGTTGCGCAAGGAGCTGTTCCTGCTGGCGATGCCCGTGGCCGGGGCGGCGGATGAGGACCTGTCGGGGGCCGTGGCCCGGCTGCGTACCTGGTACGAGCGGCTGTCGGAGCGGCTCGGCGACGACGACGGGGAGCTGTTGACGCTGCTGATGGTGCTGCCGCACCTGGACCGTTCGGATTCGAGTGCGCTGGATGAGCTGCAGCGCAAGGCGAAGGACGAGTTCGTCGCCGAGGGGCTGATGATCGGGCAGTTTCATCCCGTCTGCGATGAACCGGGGCTCTGGAACCCTGAGTTCCGGCCACTCCGGGCACCGGTGCCGCTGCTCGCTGTACGGCGGCTGCTCGTCTTCGATCTGCCGTTCCTGGCCGGCGAGTACGCACACATGGACCTCTACCTTCAGCGGTTCGCTCCGGCGATACCGCCGCGCATCCGTGACCAGTTGGTGAGCCGAGTGGTGTCCTGACGCGACGGTGCCCGTGTCCTGCGTATCCGGGATACGGGCACCGCGGTGTTCACCGCGCGCGCAGCAGGCACTCCTCAAGAAAGGCGAGGGCCCGCAGATGGTAGGCGCGGGCCGCCCAGCCGAGGCTGATGTTGTGTCCGGCTTCGGGCAGGTGGTCGACGCGCACATACGGGGAAGCGGTCAGGTGCGCGGTCATCGCGGCGAGCGCTTCGTCCTCGAGTTGCCACCACCGTTCGTGCTCCGCGAAGGTGAGCCGCACCGGGACGCGGACGCGGGCGGCGACAGAGGGATAGCGCAGCGGCCACGCCACCGTCTCCTGCTCCTCGCGCCGGGGCATCGGGGCCAGCAGGGCCCGGCTCTGCTGGAAGGTTCCCGGCGGATACAGGTGCAGCGGACCCCAGTTCAGCCGTGAGGCTCCGCCGCCCAGGGTGGCGGGGAAGTGCGCCGCCTCGGGGGCGTACTGCTGGGCACAGCCGGAGATGTCCAGGCCGATCAGTTTGCCGCTGCTGTCATCCGCCGCGATGCGCAGGGCGACTTTGCCGCCATAGGAGTGGGCGAGCAAGAAGTGCCCGGCCCCGGTGGCGTGGGTGCGGGCGAACGAGTCGAGCGCCGCGTGCAGGGTCGTGGACTGCTCCGCAAGGGTCTGGCCCTGGGGGAGTTGGCGTGCGGAGAAGCCGTAACCGGGGCGGTCCAGAGCCAGCACGGTATAGCCGAGGCTCGCGGCGAGCGTGAGCAGCGAGACACTGGGGTCGGCCTGGCCGTGGAAGTAGCCGGCGCGCATGGACCGGCCGTGGACGGCGGCGATCAACGCCCTGGGCTCGGTGCCCTGGTCCGGCTCCGCCAGCAGGCCGGAAAGCTGGATGCCGTCGGCGTCGAGGGTCACGGCGCGCACTGGGGGAGGGTGCCCGGCGTACACGGGAGCGGTCATCGTATGCGGTACTCCAGGGGTAGGGCCGTGCGGCCGGTTGGAGCGGGTGTGCCGGCATGGCCGGTTGCGGTACGACGGGTCAGGCCGGATCAAGGGCGGAACAGGGTCCGGCCGTTCCCCAGGGCATCAGCCCGCCTGGGCCGGAGCCGGGTGAAGCGTCGGCTCGGTGGGCGTCCGTGACCGGTCCAGGGCGGTCAGCCAGCTCTGTGGGTTGGGGCTGCGCAGCAGTGCGGTACCGATGAGCAGCCCGGCGTAGCCCGCGTCGAGCAGGCGGGCCGCGGTGTGCGGGCCGTCGATGGCGCTGGCGCTGACCGGGCAGGGGGTGCCGGCGGCGATGAGGGAGGGCAGGAGAGCGAAGCTGCGGCCCAGGTCGCCCGGGTCTTGCTCCTTGGTCTTGATGTCCTTGTTGTTGACGGCGATCACGCACTCGTCGGCGTGTGGCACGGCGTCGAGTTCGGCGTCGTTCGTCACTTCGACGAAGGGGGTGAGGCCGGCGTTCAGGCAGGCGGTGACCAGGGCGCGCAGGGCCGGCCTGGGCAGCAGGCCCGCGGTGAGCAGAACGGCGGATGCGCCGAGCTCCTTGGCGGTGTGCAGCTGGTCGCGCCGGGTGATGAAGTCTTTCTGCAGGAGCGGCCGGTCGGTCAGCCGGGCCACGTCGCGCAGCAGGTCCGGGGTGCCGCCGAACCAGCGGCCGGTGACCACCGAGATGCAGGGCGCGCCCAAGGCTTCGTAGCCGGAGACGATCTCGGCGGGTGTGCGACCGGAGAGGAGGTCGGTGCCGAGTGGGCTGCGCCGCTTGACCTCCATGACCAGCGGCCGGTCGGCGGCGAGCAGGGCTTCGATGAAGCGGGAACTCATGTCTTCTCCTCCTGGTGCTGTCCGGTCCGCCAGGCCCGGGCCAGGCCGGTGATGGCGGGCGCCGTGAAGCGTCCCCGGTCGTTACGGGCTGCGCTGTCGACGTCGATGCCGTGGAAGCGGGGGTGCCGGACGACGGACGCGTAGTCAGGCCGGTTGTGCGGTGTCAGTCCCCCGGCGAGCAGGAATGGCAGGGTGAAGCGGTGGGTGAGATCCAGGACGTCGCGCTCGGACAGCGGCTGTCCCGTACTGCCGATCCGGCCGTCCTCGGCGGCCGTGTCGAGCAGGAAGAGGTCGGCGCCCGCGCGTTCGTAGGCTCCGATCAGCGGGCGCTCCAGACAGTCACCGCCCCGAAGATGCAGGACCTTGACGAGGACGGCGCCGGGCAGGGCTGCGCGCAGTGCCCGTACGACGGCGGGCGGCTGGAAGGCGTGCAGTTGCAGCCAGCGCAGGCCCGTGCGCAGCGCGATGGCGCTGATGGCCTCGGGGTCGCTCAGGAAGGTGACCAGCACCGGTTCGAGCCGGCCGGTGGCGCGGGCGGCCGCCGCGAGTGCGGCCAGCTCACCCTCCGGCAGATCGGCATGGCCGCCGGGTACGCCGTGCCACAGCCCGGCGCAGTTTGCTCCGGCGGCCGCCAGCGTCGCGATGTCGTCGGCGGCCGTGGCGCCGCAGACCTTGAGCACCCGCTGGGGCTGGACGCTGCCCAAGGAGCCGGCCGGAAGCGGGGTGGTGGGCGCGTGGCTCATGTGCCCAGTCCCAGCATCGATGCGATGCGGTTGTACTGGATTTCGGTGGTACCCGAGTAGATGGTGCCGCTCACGGCGTTGCGCAGGTCCTTCTCGAGCCCGTACTCGGCCATGTAACCGTGGCCGCCGAAGATCTGCACGGCGGCCAGGCTGGTCGCCACATTGCTCTCGCTGGTCACCAGCTTGGCGATGGCCAGGTCCACGGTGACATCCTCACCGGCCGTGAGGCGTTCCGCGGTGTCGTACAGCCACTTCCGGGACGTCTCCAGCTGGATCTTCGCATCGACGATCTTGTTGGCGATCGCCTGGTACGACCCGATCGGCTTGCCGAACGCACGGCGGGTCTTCGCATAATCGAGGCAGCGCTCCAGCCGGTGCCGCATCTCCCCGGCGTTGACGACGAAGGAGAAGAGGACTTCCCGCTTCATCACGTGGTCGAGTACGAGGAAGCCGCCGCCGACACGGCCGAGGACCTGGGTGGCGGGGATGCGGCAGTCGTCGAAGTACAGCTCGCTCAGCGGCGAGGTCCGCAGTCCCATCTTCTTGATCGGTTTGCCGATCGTCAGGCCCGGGGTGCCACGGTCGACGAGGAACGCGGTGATGCCGAGCGGCCCGCCGTCCGGGTGCGTACGGGCGTAGACGACGAACACATCGGCGACGGGGCCGTTGCTGACGAACGTCTTGCTGCCGCGGAGGACGAAGTGGTCGCCGTCCCTGACCGCTCGGGTGGTCATGGCCAGGGCATCGGAGCCGCCCTCGGCCTCGGTGATGGCGTGGGCACCGATCGCCTCGCCCGAGCAGATCAGGGGCAGATACCGCTCCTTCTGCGCGGCGGTGCCGAACTTCTCCACCGGGACGCCGGTGCTGGCCATGGTCGTGGTCACCGAGAAGCTCAGCCCACCGTCACGGCAGTTCTCGCCCAGCCCTTCGAGGACGTACAGGGTGGTGAGCAGGGACTGGCCGAGCCCTCCCCATCGCTCGTCGAAGGGGAGGGCGAGGATCCCGGTCTGCTGGATCAGCTTCCACTTCTCCCAGGAGAACGTGGCCTGTTCGTCCCGTGCTATGTGGTCGGCGCTGAGCGCCTCGCCCCACCGGGCCAGAGCGTCGCGCAACTCGGCCTGGTCGGTGCTCCATCGGATCACGAGGACCGCCTTCAGTACGCGGAGGAGATGTGCTCGTCGAGCCGGTGCACCTCGTCACCGTGCAGGGCCGGGGAGAAGACGCACACCAGCCGCAGGTCCTCATGCGGGCCGGCCACGAGGTAGTGGGCCTCGTGCTGGTCGAGCGCGTACATCCGGCCCGGCATGATGGGGTGCGTGGTGCCGTTGAGTTCGATCACCTCGCCGGAGCCCTCGATGCAGTAGCAGGCCTCGAGGTGGTTGCGGTACTCCAGGCGGGACTTGGTGCCGGCCCGCACGGTGGTGTCGGTGAGCGTGTACCCGAGGCCGTCGGACCGCAGCAGGAAGCGCCTGCTCAGGCCGTTGCCCCAGTCGACGGTTTTCACATTGTGCAAATCGCGGATGATCACGCTCAACTCCTGGTTGTGTCAGATCCAGCGGCACGCGCTGAGGTGAGGGACTGGACGAAGTCGCGGAAGCCGACGATGACGTCGCGCTGCCCGGTCAGGGCGTTCTCGACCAGGGAGACACCGGCGGAGCCGACGATCACGGCGTCGGCGCCGCAGGCGTGGACGGCTCGCACATCGGCCCGTGTACGGACCCCGAAGCCCACCGCGACCGGGGAGGTGGTGTGCGCGCGGAGCGCGGATACGGTGCCGGCGAGCGTGGCATGACCGGCGGCCGGCGCGGTCCCGCTGCGTCCGTAGTGCGCGACGAGATAGAGGTACGCGGAGGCATGGGCGGCCGCCTCCGCCATGGTCGATGGCGGACTTTGCCGGTAGCAGGTGGTGACCACAGGCAGCCCGGCTTCGCCGGTCGCCGTGTAGTACCGGGCTCGCAGCCGGGGCGGCAGGGCGTGGACGAGGAAACCGTCCACGCCCGCGGCGGCGACGTCACCGGCCGCCGCGGCGAGATCGCGGTGCTTGAGCGAGTGGCTCCAGTCGGCGAGCAGCGCGATCCGCAGCCGGCGCAGCCCGGGACGTACGCGGGCGACGAAGGCCAGGACGTCATCGAACCCCACGCCCCGGTCCAGGGCGCGCCGCGCCGAGCGCCGGATCACAGGTCCGTCGGTGACGGAGTCCGGGAAGGGCACGGCCAGTTCAAGGCAGTCGACGCCCTCCTCATCAAGCATCGTGACGAGGTCCGCCAGGACGTCGAGAGGTGGATCACCGGCGTTCAGGAACAGGGCCAGGCCCGGCCAGTCGGTGGGCCGGTGCGCGAAAAAGAGGCTGCGGGGCAACCGCGCGGTGCGGGCCCGCGCCCGGTCGGCCGTCGCCGGCTGTTCAGCCATGGAGCGCCTCACCCCTGGGCACAAGGCGGCGCGGGCGCTCGGCCCGCATCCGCTCCACGAGCGCGCGGGCCGCGCCGCTGGTCATGGCATCCTCGGCGGCGGCGACGGCCGTCGACCAGTCGTCACAGTGCCCGCTCGCCATGGCCAGCGCGGCGGCGTTGAGGCCGACCGTGCGGGTGGGGATCTCGCCGGCCGCGCCGGAGATGACGTCCAGAAAGTGGCCTACGGCCGCCGTGGGATCCCACACCGGGCGCAGCTCGTCGAGCCCGCCGTCGTCCGGTGTGAACCGGGTGGGTTCCAGGTACACCTCCTGGCCGTCGTTCACATGGATGACGTTGTTGGCGAAGCTGAGGAGTTCATCGGCGCCGTGGTCATTGGTGCACAGCCACACGACGCGGCCCCGGATCCCTCCCGCGAGGGCCCGCAGTTCGGGCAGCGGCATCGTGGCGGAGACGCCGGTGACCTGTGCGGTGACGGGCAGATCCGCGAAGAACGGCCCGAGCGCGTTGAGAAAGCGGCCGAAGGGACGCATGCTCAGCGGCATGATGCTCCGGGCCAGCCGGGCCAGTTCGGCCGGATAGACGAATGGCCCGGCGAACGCGATGCCGTGGCGCCGCAGGGTCTCGGCGGTCTCCTCGTAGGAACCGGTCAGCCGGACGCCGAGACGTTCCAGCAGATCGACGGAGCCCAGGACGCTGGTGTAGGCGCGGGAGCCCGTCTTGACGACCCGTACGCCCATGGCCGCGGCGACGAACGCTGCGGCGGTGGAGATATTGAAGGTCTTGGGTCCTCCTCCGGTGCCGACCACGTTGACGGTGCCGGGCCACGGCCCCGCCGGCGAGGCCGGGCGCCGCTCGGCGAGCGAGTCCAGCAGATTGCGCAGCGTCTCATGGCCGGGAAGGCGCGTGGTCAGGGACGCCAGCAGGACGACGGCCTGCTCCTTGCCGAGCCCGCTGTCGCCGAGCTGGTCCCACAGCGACCGCCAGGTCTCGCGCTCGACCACCGCGCGCCGCTCGAGGAGACCGGTGACTGCGTCATGCACCGCTAGTTACCCGCCATCCTGCCCGCGTCGGCGATGAAGGCGTCGATCGCCGACACGCTGCGGAAGTTGTCCGGGTCCAGGTCGGCGTCGCCGACCGCCAGCTCGAAGTGGTCCTCCACCCAGGCGATCAGCTTCAGTACGCCAAGGCTGTCGATGACGCCGTCCGACAGCAGGTCGTGGTCGTCCGAGAGCTCCTGGGAGCTGAGGTCGGGCAGGAACTCCTCGATGACGAACTGCTTGATGGTCTCGCTGTGGCTCATGACGATCTTCCTTTGGCTGTGGACAACTCGGTGAGGGTGGCGAGTGCCGTGCGGTCGACCTTTCCGGTGGACGTCTTCGGCAGCGGCTCGTCGATGATCCGCAGCACCGAGGGGACGGCGGCCCGGGGAAGGCGTCGTGCGCAGTACGTGCGCAGCTCAAGGCTTTTGACGGCGGCACCGGGAGCACACCGCACCACGGAGACCAGCCGGCGACCGGCCAGTGGGTCGGGCAGGGCGGTCACGCCCGCTTCGAGCACCTCGGGGTGGGCGAGCAGGACCCGCTCGATCTCGGCTGTGTTGACGGCGACGCCGCGCACCTTGACCTGGTGGTCGCGGCGGCCGGTGAGGTGGAGGCGGCCGTCGGCGTCGCGCCGCACCAGGTCGCCGGTGCGGAACCAGCGCCGGTCGTCGAGTCCCAGCGGATGGCCGGTGAACTTGTCCGCGTGCCGCGTTCGGTCGAGGTAGCCGGGCGACTGGAAGGGCGTGGAGACGTAGAGTTCGCCGGAGCCGGGCCCTTCGACGAGGGCGCCGTGCGGATCGAGGATCAGCGCCTGCACACCCGGCAGCGGCATCCCGATCGTGACCGGCCGACTGGTGATGGCGCTGGTGTCGACCTCGTGGATGAAGCTGTCGTTGGTCTCGGTGCAACCGTAGATGTTGTACAGCCGGGCCTGCGGGAACAGCCGCGGCAGTTCGGCGAGGGTGCGGTCGGGGATGGCGTCGCCGGTGAATACGGCGTGCCGGACCGTCGGGAGCGCCGTACCGCTTCTGCGCGCAGCCTCGGCCAGCAGCCCGTGCAGCATGGGCACTGCCTGTACGACGTGCACCTCGTGGCGTACGAGGAGGTCCACCACGTGCCGCCCGCTGGCGCCGAGGCCGGGGTCGACGAGGACGACGCGGCCCCCGTACGCCAGCGTGGTCCACACATCGAGCAGACACAGGTCGAAGTTGAGCGGTGCGTGGTTGAGCACCGTCGTGCCGGGGCCGATGCCAAAAGCCGGTCCCGCCCACGCGGTGAAGCGGTCCACGGCCTGCCGGCCCAGCGGGACGATCTTCGGCAGGCCGGTGGAGCCCGATGTGGTCAGCATGAACGTCACACCACCGGGGAGCGGTTGGGGCGTGACGGTGCCGCCCGGCAGGACCGGCTCCGGCTCGCCGCCGGCGGCGAGGACATGGCGGCACCCGGCCTGTGCGAACAGATCCGCCAACACGGAGTCCGCGAGCGCGGGCGACGGCAGCAGGAAGGGCCGCTTGGCCAGCAGGCAGGCCAGCACCAGGGCCACCGCGGCAGGCGATTTGGGGGCGAGGATGCCTACGGGCTCGCCGGGGGAGAGGCCGAGCCGCGCCAGTCGTGCGCGTTGGTGGTTCGCCGCCACGTACAACTCGCGGTAGGTCGTCTCCCGGCCGTTCCAGATCAGCGCGGGTGCGTCGGGGCGTTCACGTGTCTGGGAGAGGATGCCGCCGATGAGGCCGAGTCCCTCAGTCATCGCCGGCCTCTCTTTCCGGTCTGGCCGCTGCCGGTGCGATCTCCACCCAGCCGCTTTTCACGGCAGGTCCCTTGGGGGTGCGGCAGGTGAACCGCACGAGCTGCCCGGCGGCATCCGGCTGGAGGAGGGTCTCCAGGGGTTCGCCGGGGGAGACGGGGGCGGAGAAACGGCCGCTGATGACGCGGAGGCGGGAGGCGTCCCCGTCGGCGTGCCGGTCGGTGATCTCCTCGCAGACCAGCGCGATCACGCTCATACCGTGGGCGATGACCGACTCGAAGCCCGCGGCGCGGGCTGCTTCGGCGTCGAGATGGATGGGGTTGTCGTCGCCGGAGGCCTGGGCGTACCGCCGGATCCACTCCGTGGTCAAGCGGTGGGTGACGGTGGTCGGTTGCCCGGCCGGTCCGGACGGGGCGGGGGCGGTGGGGGCGCCGATCTCGCCGAAGGTGTCGAGCGAGGTGGCGCCGGCCAGCAGCACGCTGGTGATCAGTTCGGCGAAGGGCGCGGCGTCGTCGCCGGTGAGGCGGGTGCGCAGGGCGACGCGTGCGCCGCGCGCTTCGCGTCGTACGCCGAGCACATCGAGCGCGATGGTGATGTGCTCGCCGGGCCGGACCGGCCGCTCGGTACGGATGTCCTGGCTGAGGTGGACCACGGCAGGAGGCTCCGCCTCGTTCGCGGCCAGAGCCCGAACCGTCGCGTCGGCGAGCGTGTGGGCGAGGACAAAGGTGTGGACCGGGGATGCCTGCGCTGTGGCCGGGGCGGGCAGGCCGGCCCGGACGGCAGCGCGGTAGGCGGCGATCTCCTCGGGGGTGACGGTGCGTTCGGCGGCGGCGGTGTGCTCGGCGGTCCAGCCGATGCGCGAGCTCGTCATCCCACCGCGTTTGGTTGTCCTCATACCGGCGTCACCACCACAGAGGAGTTATGGCCGCCGAAACCGAAGGAGTTCGACAGCGCGGGCCCCGAGGCGACACTGCGTGGGCTGGTGTGGACCACGTCGATCTCCATCCCTGGCTCCAGTCGTTCATGGTTTGCGGTCGGCGGTACTTCGCACGCCCGCATGGACTGCACAGCCGCGATCAGTTCGACCGCGCCCGCCGCCCCGATCAAGTGCCCGATGACGCTCTTGGGCGCGGTGACCGGCGGCCCGTCCGCGCCGAACACCGCATGCAGGGCGGCGGCTTCAGCGCGGTCGTTGTGCGGTGTGGAGGTGCCGTGCGCGTTCACGTGGACGATGTCGGAGGGGGCCAGGCCCGCGTCCGCGATGGCGCCTGTCATGGCGGCGGCAGCTCCCGCGCCGTCTGGCAGTGGCATCGACAGGTGGTACGCATCGGCGGTGGCGGCGTAGCCGGCGACCTCCGCGTAGGGCCGCGCACCGCGCGCCCGGGCGTCGTCGAGCCGTTCGAGGACCACGAAGCCGGCGCCCTCTCCCATCACAAAGCCGTCGCGGTCGGCGTCGAACGGGCGACAGGCGCGCTCGGGCTCGTCGTTGCGGGTGGATACGGCGTTGAGGTTGCCGAATCCGGCGAGGGTGACGGGGCTGAGGGTCGACTCGCAGCCGCCGGCGATCACCACATCCGCCCGGTGGGTCTGCAGCAGCAGCGCGGCGTGGCCGATGGCGTCGGCGCCGCTGGCGCAGGTCGTGGCGACGGTGAGGGCGGGGCCCTGCCAGCCGAGCCGCATGGCGATCTGCGCCGCCGCCGCGTTGGGCATCGTCAGCAGCGGCATCAGCGGGTTGACCCGTTGCGGCCCGGACTCGGTGAAATGGCGTGACTCCTGGTCGCTGGTGTGCCGCCCACCCACGGCGTTGCCGACGACGATCGCGGAGCGGCCCGGTTCGGGGGCGGGCGAGCCCGCGTCCCGGTGGGCGGCGAGCGCCGCGGTGGTTCCGTAGTGGGCGAACGGGTCCATCCGGCGGGCGTCCTTGGCCGGCACCAGGCCGGATTGGTCAAGCCCGCGGACCCGGCAGCCGATCCGCACCCGGTGCCGGGTCAGGTCGAGGTGGGTGAGGGGTGCGGCGGTCGACTGGCCGGCGCGCAGGGCGGCCCACAGGTCGTCGGGGGTGCAGCCCGCCGGCGTGACCACACCTATGCCGGTGATCACGACCGGGGCTCTGGGCGGGGTTGGCATCTCGGCTCCCGTACGTCTCGTCAGGCCGGGGTCAGGCCGTGTCTCAGGCCGGGATGAGGCGGCACTCGCGGGCGGCCTGGAGGAACGCCTCGGCTGCGAAGTCGATGTCCGCCTTGGTATGGCGGGCGGTCACGGCGATGCGCAGCCGCGCCAGGTCGTTGGGGACGGCCGGGGTGACCACCGGCAGGCCGATGACCCCGGCCTGGCGGCAGGCTGTGGCGTAGTCGTACGCGGCGTCGTCGGAGCCCGCGATGAGCGGGATCACCGCGGTCTCGCTGTCGCCGGTGCACATGCCCGCCTCGCCCAGGATGCCGCGCAGCCGCGCTGATTCGTGCTGGGTGTGGGCGACGCGCTCGGGTTCCTGCTCGAGGATGCGCAGGGCTTCCAGCGCCGCGGCGGCCTGCGCGGGGGCGAGGGCGGCAGAGAAGAGGAAGGGGCGCGCCGCGTATTTCAGGTGGCCGATGAGCTCGCTGGTGCCCGCCGCCCAGCCGCCCATGGAGGGGATGGCCTTGGAGAGGGTGCCGAGCTTGATGTCCACCTTCACGGCGTCGTCGAAGTGCTCCTCGATACCACGGCCGGTGGCCCCGATGACGCCGAGCGCATGGGCCTCGTCGACCATGAGCAGAGCGTTGTGCGCGTCGCACACCTGGCGCAGCCCGGGCAGCGGAGCGATGTCGCCGTCCATCGAGTAGACGCTGTCGACGATGACCAGCCGCACGCCGTTGGGGTCGGCCGCGGCCAGCCGCCGGTCGAGGTGGTCGACGTCGTTGTGGCGGAACCGGGTGACGGTGGCGCCGCTGAGCCGGCAGCCGTCGACGATGCTGGCGTGGTCGTACTTGTCGATGAGGACGGTGTCGCCGGGGCCGGCGAGGGCGCCGACGGTACCGACGTTGGCGGCATAGCCGGAACCGAAGACGAGTGCGTCCTGGCGGCCGGCGAACCGGGCGACTTCCGCCTCCAGTTCCTCGTGCAGTGGGATGGATCCGGCCAGCGCCCGTACGCCGTGGTTCCCGGTGCCGTACCGGTCGATCGCGGCCTTGGCCGCCGTGACCACCCGCTCGTCGCCCGCGAGGCCGAGGTAGCTGTAGCCCGACATCATCAGGAGGCGGGTGCCGTCGACGTCCGCGTACGCGGTGTCGCGCTCGACCGTGTACGCGACGAAGCTGTTACGGCGGCTGGGCTCCCACTCCAGGGACTGGACGCGTTGCCGCGTAGCGGCCAGCTTGGGCTCGAGGCGTTCCCATCCCCCAGATGCGTTCACAAGCGTCTCCTCATCCGGTTTCCGTGCCTTTTCGCGGCTCGCTCCAACAGCACACTCACGTGCGACTGCGACGAGATATCTACGTGAGCCCCCGCAAGGCGTGCGCAACACAAGTGCGAAGTAACGGTTTTCCGTGATCCAGAAAGGCGCCGGAATGTCAAATTCCGGAAGCGGAGTTGCGTGTTCTTTGTCTGCTATTCGTTTTCCTTTACTTTTCATTGAACTCCTCGGCGTGGTGGCATCCCTGGCGTGCCTTTGGCGCGTAATCGCCGGCAGGCGTATGCCGCCGCGTTTTCGGCGGCAGCCGATGACAAGGGGGAGTGTTGATTTTGATCAGACTCACAGGTCTCGTCACGATCGAGCACGACGGTGCGCCACCGCGATACCTCTCGAGTGCTCAGGCTCAAGTGGCCTTCGCGCGGCTGATCCTGGAAAGATCCAGCGGCACCAGCCGAGATCAGCTCGCCGACACGGTGTGGCCCGGCGGGCTGCCCAAAACCTGGGCTTCGGCGCTGCGCAGTGTCGTCAGCCGGGTGCGTGCGTTCGTCACCCACCCCATGCAGAAGCCGGCAGCCGATCCGCTCATCGCGCAGGGCGGCCGCTATCTGCTGCGGCTTCCCGCCCACGCGGAGGTCGACGTCGAGTGCGCTGAGGCAGCGGTGACCCAGGCATCCGAGGCGTTCGCCGAGGGGGTGTTCGCCGTGGCGCGGCAGCTCGCCACCGACGCCGTGGCGAATCTCCGCGGTTCGTTTCTGACGGCCCATGACGGTGAGTGGGTCACCGGTGTACGGGAGCGCGTGGAGGCGCTGCGGCTGGCGGCGCTGGAGACCGCGAGCCTGGCCGCCTCGGCCCTCGGTGACGAGCACCACGCACTGCGGTACGCCGATGAGGCGGTGCGCAGTGCGCCGTTCCGGGAAAGCGCCTACCGGTGCCGGATGGCGGCGCATGTGGCCGCCGGAAACCGGGCTGAGGCGCTGCGCTCGTACCACGAGCTGAGACAGGTGCTCGCCGAGGAGTTAGGCATAGATCCGGCACCGGAGATCCAGGCGGCGTACTTGGACCTGCTGCACAGTCCGGAGCCCCGGCGGCCCGAGCCCCGGAGGGCGGTTGATCTGGACCCCGTTCTGATGGGGGTGTTGAAGGCCCCCAATCCCGTATCGGCCGTGCGGTCGCATCCCCATGAACCGCTCATCCAGCGCCACGCCGGCCTGCTGGACGGCTGGCCCGTCTAGGGCCGACTGCCCGTCCCGGGCCTCCTGCTCCAGCCCCTCCTGAGCTCTTCTCCACCCCCCACCAGACTTCTCCCCCTGCCGGCACTGGGGGCAGCCCGGGGGCGCCTCCCAGAGGCTGCCCCACACACCGAGTGGAAGAGGACGACAGGGGAAACAGCGCAGGGGCCCGACAGCAACTGCCGGACCCCCTCGCCCACGCTGTGTCAGGCGTGCCGCGTGCCGTGCCGGCCGTACCGGTCGCCGGGCACCGGCGGCATCGACACCTCTCAGGTGATGGAGACCCCGCTGTCGATGCTGATGACCTGGCCCGTCATGCAGTCCTGCTCCAGGAAGAGGCCGATGCTGCGGGCCACCTCCTCGGGCGTGACGAAACGGGGGATGGGAGCCTTCCCCCGGATGCCGTCGATGACATGAGCCGGCAGCGCCTGCGTCATCGTCGTGATCATGAAGCCAGGCGACAGGGCGTTGACCGTCACCCCGCGCCGCCCGCACTCCGCGGCCAGGGTGCGGGTGAACCCGATGAGGCCCGCCTTCGACGAGGAGTACGCGGTCTGCCCCGCCGTCGCGATCAGGCCGGACGGCGACACGATGTTGATCACTCGCCCCCACCGCTGCCGGAGCATATGGGGGACCGCGGCCCGCGCGGTGTGGAACGGGCCGATCAGGTTGGTGCCGATCACCTGCCTCCAGTCCGCCGGCGACTGCATCGCCATCAGAGCGTCCTTGCGCACGGCGCCGTTGTTGACGAGCACGTCGACGGGGCCGAGCCGCTGCGTGATCTCGTCGTACATCGCGCTGACCGCCTCCCATGAGGAGACGTCGGCGGTCACGACGGCCGAGTCGTTGTGGAGCTTGTCCTGTACTGCCCGAGCCCCTGTTTCCGAGGTGTTGTAGTGGACGGCGACCCGGCACCCCAGCGCGTCGAGTTCGACCGCCAGGGCCTGCCCGAGCCCACCGGATGCTCCGGTGACGAGGGCCACCGGTTGCTCGGGACGGCTGCCGCCCGGCCGGCTGTCACGGCTCATTTCGTGTCTCCGCCCCACTTCAGGAGGACCGACCCCCACGTCATTCCGGCGCCGAAGCCGGCGAGCAGAACGAGCTCGCCATCGTGGATGCGACCCGCGTCGAGCGCCTCGGCCAGCGCGATCGGGATCGACGCCGAGGCGGTATTCCCGTACCGCTCCAGATTGGTGACCAGCCGCTCCGGCCGCAGACCGGTGTGCTGGAGGATCGAATTGATGATCCGGATGTTGGCCTGATGCGGAATGATGTGGTCCACGTCGGCCGCGTCGATCTTGGCGGCCTCCAGGGTTTCCCGCACCGTGCGCACCGTGTACCGGACGGCGTTGAGATAGATCTCGTTGCCGTTGATCTCGGCGTAGTGGAGATTCTGACGCACCGTCTCCTCGCTGGTCGGCATACGGCTGCCGCCCGCGAGCACCTTGAGGCTGCCCGTGCATGAACCGTCCGCGCCGAGGTTCCACGCCAGCACCCGGTTGTCGGCGCTCGGCACCAGGACGACCGCGCCCGCCCCGTCGCCGACCAGGATGCTGAGGTCGCGGTCGTCCGGGTTGGCCGTCAGGGTGTGTGTGTCGGACCCGATCAGCAGGATCGGACGCGGATCGATGGCGATCAGCGCCATCGCCGAGACCAGCCCGTAGACGAACCCCGAGCACTCGGAGTTGACATCGTGCGCGCTGCCGGCGATGCCCAGATCGTGATGGACGAACGCGGACGTTGCCGGCGAGGGCTGCTCGGGAGTCGCCGTGGCGACGATCAGGTGCGCGATGTCGCTGCCGCTCAGTCCCGCCTTGTCCAGTGCGCGGCGACCGGCGTCCACGGCCAGTGAGGCGGTCGTCTGCCCCGGTCCGACGGCCCGTCGCTCGCGAATACCGCACCGGCTGACGATCCAGTGCTCATCGACGCCGAAGCGCTGTGCTAGCTCCACGCTGGAGACGATGCGCTCGGGTACGGCGATGCCCCACCCGGCGATGTCGAAGCCGTTCACGGGCGCCCGCTAGCCCTGCGCCGGCTGCGGCACGAGCGCCACGATCCGCTCGTACACGGTCCGCAGTGTGGTCGTGTCGTCGATGTCCGCGAAGAGCGACTCGTCGGCCGGGATGTGCGGGTACTGGTTCTGGAAGCCGTACAGCCACTCCATCAGGTCCAGCGAGTCCACGTCCGCGATGTGCTGCAGCGGGTGGTCCGGGTCGACCTCCTTGGCGCCTGACACGGCCTCAAGCTGGCTCGCCAGTTCTTCGATCGTCGGCAGCGACATGACGTCGTCCTCTCTGACTTGCTTCGGATTCCTGAACAGGCATGGAACTGCGGTCTGCGCAATCGGGCCGCAACACGGCCATAGCGCCCCGTCTTGCAGATCCGTTGCGAGCCACCTGCTTTCCTCACCGCATTGACGGTCGGAAGCACTGAGCCGGACAGGAATGAGGACGAGGATGACGACGGTCGCATCCAGATCGGTGAACCCCGAAGTCGAGGCGATCAGGCACCACTACGAGGTGAGCAACGATTTCTACCGCCTCCTGCTGGGCCCGACCATGATGTACTCCGGTGGGTACTGGGAGGAGGGCGAGGAGCTTCGGGCCGCGCTCGACCAGGCCCAGGAGCGCAAGCTCGACACGTTCGTCGAACTCGCCGGAGCCGCGGGCGCCGAGCGGGTGCTCGACATCGGATGCGGCTGGGGCACGATGCTCCACCGGCTCACCACCGTGCACGGGGTGCGGGAGGCGGTCGGCCTCACCCTGAGCCGCACCCAGGAGGCGTTCATCGCCGAACTCGGCAACCCGCGGATCCAGACGCGGGTGGAGAGCTGGGAGGACCACGAGACCGGCGAGCCGTACGAGGCCGCGTTCTGCATCAACGCGCTGGAGCACTTCGTGCACTCCAGCCTTCCGCCGCGTGAGCGCACCAAGCGGTACCGCACCTTCTTCGGCCAGGTCCACAAGGCGCTGAAGCCGGGCGGCCGGCTCGTACTGCACACCATGACGGCCGAGGCGCTGCCGATGAACCGGCAGCTGCTGGACGACCTGAAGTTCCTTCAGCGCTCCGAGTTCGAGGGCTGCCACATTCCACATCTGCACGAGCTGGCCCTCGGCATGGAGGGCCTGTTCGATGTGGTCGAGATCGTCAACGAGCGGGAGTCCTTCGCTCAGGCCTGCCGCGCTTGGCTGGAGCTGCTGGCCGAGCGCCGCGACGAGGCGGTCGCCCTCGAGGGCGCGGACGTTGTGGCCCGCTTCGAGCGGTACCTGGACATCTTCGCGTACACGCTCGAGGACAAGTTCTTCAACAACTTCCGTATCACCATCGCCCGTCGGCCCGCCGCACCAGGGAGGCCGTCGTGACGAGCACTCTGGGACCAGTACGCAGCGACGGACCCAGCGAGCCGGCCGCGCAGCGGGACGGCGGCGGCCCGAGCCGGCATCTGCGGGTGGCCGTCATCGGCAGCGGGTTCTCCGGGCTGGGCATGGCCATCCGGCTGCTGCAGACGGGGATCGAGGACTTCCTCGTCTTCGAGCGGGCCGACGAGGTGGGCGGCACGTGGCGGGACAACAGCTATCCCGGCTGCGCGTGCGACGTCATGTCCCACCTGTACTCGTTCTCCTTCGCCCAGAACCCGGGCTGGAAGAGCACCTTCGGCAGCCAGGAGGAGCTCTACGCGTACCTGCGCCACTGCGCCGACCGCTTCGGGGTCCGCTCGCACATCCGCTTCGGGCACGAGCTTCTCGAGGCACGCTGGGACGAGCACGCCCGGCGCTGGCACATCGAGACCTCCCAGGGCGACTACACCGCCCAGGTCCTGGTCAGCGGCACCGGCTATCTGAGCGAGCCGGCCGTTCCGGCGATCCCCGGTCTGGAGGACTTCGCGGGAACGGTGTTCCACTCCTCCCGCTGGAACCACGACCACGAGCTGTCCGGCAAGCGCGTCGCCGTGATCGGCACCGGCGCTTCCGCCATCCAGTTCGTGCCCAAGATCCAGCCCGAGGTGGGACAGCTGGACCTCTACCAGCGCACCCCGCCGTGGATCGGCCCCAAGAACGACAAGCCCACCAGCCGCATGCAGAGCTGGCTGCTCCACAAGGTGCCCGGCTACCAGAACTTCCGCCGCAACTTCAATATGTGGGGCCGCGAGATCCTGGCGTTCGTCATGGCCCGCCCCAAGGTCGCGGCGAAGATGCAGAAGATGGCCAGCGACCATCTGAAGAAGAGCGTCAAGGACCCCGAGCTGCGGGCCCGGCTCACGCCGGACTACGTCATGGCGTGCAAGCGGCTGCTGTTCTCCAACACCTACTATCCGGCGCTTCAGCAGCCCAACGTCGAGCTGGTCACGAACAAGATCGACTACATCAGGGCCAAGTCCATCGTCACGGCCGACGGACGAGAGCGCGAGGTCGACACCATCATCCTGGGCACCGGATTCCAGGCCACCGACCGGCCGGTCGCGCGGCGGATCCTCGGCCGCGGCGGCGTGCCGCTCCGCGAGGTATGGCAGCAAGAGGGCATGTCCGCGCACCGGGGTACCACGGTCGTGGGTTTCCCCAATCTGTTCATGCTGCTCGGCCCGAACACCACCCTCGGCCACTCCTCCCAGGTCGTGATGATCGAGGCGCAGATCGCGTACGTGCTGGACGCGCTGAAGCACATGAAGCGGCGCGGTCTGTCCAGCGTCGAGGTCCGCAGAGAGGCCCAGACGGCGTGGAACGCGCGGCTCGAGGAGCGGTTGGCCGGCACCGTCTGGAACGCCGGCAACTGCAAGAGCTGGTATCTCGACGAGCACGGGCGCAACCCGTCGATCTGGCCCACGTACACCTGGCGATTCCGCCGCCAGACCAAGCGGTTCGACCTGCGGGAATACCAGCTCGCCACCACCCTGGGCGCCGGCACACCGGCCCTGAACCACGCATGACGAAAGCGAGACAGACACCCATGAGCAGCCCCCTTTCGCGGCGTACGGTCCTGGGCGGCGTTGCCGCCGCGGTCGTCGGCTGGAGCACGGCGAGCCAGTCGTGGGCCACCGCCGCCGGTAAGGCCGGCGCCGGTGTGGCGCCGCTGCCGACGCTGGACGGCACGCTGGAGACCTCTCCGGAAGCGGTCGCCCCCTTCGGACACGACTTCGGGCGGATGGTGACCGGCACGCCGTGGGCGGTACTGCGCCCCGGGTCGGTGCAGGACATCGTCAAGATGGTCAACTACACCCGGGCCAACGGTCTGAAGATCGCCATGAACGGGCGCAGCGGCACCGGCAACGACCTTGAATCGCACTCCAGTTACGGCCAGGCAGAGGTGCCCGGCGGCATCTCCATCGATGCCCGCGGCCTGTCGAAGATTATCAGCATCGGCTCCAGCAGCGCCGTGGTGGAGGGGGGCGTCACCTGGGGACAGCTGACCGATGCCGCGTTGGCGTACGGCAAGACACCGCCGGCGCTCACCGACTATCTGCACCTGTCGGTGGGCGGCACGCTCAGCGTCGGCGGTGTCGGCGGCACCGTGCAGAAGTACGGCCTGCAGGTGGACACGGTCCAGTCGGTCGACGTTGTCACCGGCGACGGCCGGCTGGTCACCGCCAGTCCCTCGATCCGGCCCGAGCTGTTCAACGCGGTCCTGGCCGGCGGCGGACAGTGCGGGATCATCGTCCGCGCCAAGGTGAAGCTGGAGCCGGCACCGGCCCGGGCGGCCGTCTTCAGCCTTTACTACGACGATCTGGCGACGTACCTCGCCGACTCCGAGCGCGTCCTGGCGGATGGGCGATTCCACGCCCAGACGGGCGAGGTGCTGCGCAAGGCCGACAACTCGGGCTGGCGGTACAGGATGGAGGCCGTCGCCTACTACTCGGGCTCGGCTCCTGACCGGGCGAGGCTGATCACCGGCCTGCGCGACGACCGGCCGTCCGCGGTGTTCGACGATCTGGCCTACCGCGACTACGTGTTCCGGCTCGACGCCTACGCGGACTACCTGAAGCAGGCCGGGTACTGGACTCAGCCGAAGCCCTGGCTGAGCCTGTACCTCCCGGCCTCGAAGACCAAGGAGTTCATGCAGCTGGTCGAGTCCCAGCTGACCTCGGCGGATCTGGGCGGGGGCTTCCTGCTGCTGTACCCGTACTTCACGTCGAAGATCACCCGCCCGCTGGCGGTGCAGCCGAACGAGCCCGTGGGCTACCTCTTCGATCTGCTGCGGTTCCCCGAACCCGGCGCGGACATCCCGAAGATGCTGGAGCAGAACCGCCGGCTGTACGACGCGAGCGTGGCGATCGGCGCCAAGCGGTACCTGGTCGGCGCCATTCCGAGGATGACGCCCACCGACTGGAAGCGGCACTTCGGCTCCCGCTGGTCCGACCTGGTGAACGCCAAGCAGCGCTACGACGCGGCCAACGTCCTCACCCCCGGTCAGGGCTTCTTCGTCTGAAGCCGGACCGCGCGCTGCCGAGCGGCCGTCAGGGCGGTGCGGGTCCTCCGGAGGGGCCTGCACCTGCCCTGAGTCCCCGTTGCGGCGCACCGCGGTTGTCCCATCGATCCTGCCGTCTGCAGGGAGGCTGCCATGAACGGTTACAACCTTATCGACGAGGCGGTGATCGACGCTCCACCCGGTGTTGTCTGGGATGCGCTCATCGCCGAATTCCGCGGTGCCGCCCGCTGGTGGGTCCCGCACAACACCTTCTCGTCCGCCTCCGGTTCGCCTGACCGGCTGGGCGGCGAGGTCCGGGTGACGGTCCACACCCGGGGCGTCGACCGCGGCGGACTCAAGCTGAGGTTCACCGCCCGCACCGGTGCTGTCGACCCCGGCCGGAGCCTGTCCGTCGAGTACGTCGACGGTGTCTTCCGGGGCCGGAGCGAGTTCATCCTCGAACCGCTGGACGCAGGGCGCAGGACCCGTCTCGGGATGCACTTCCGCGGGCGGCCCCACGGCTGGCTGAAGCTGCTGGCCCGGGTCGCCGACATCGGCGCGGAGCATTCGAAGGCGACCCAAGCGGCGTTCAGCGCCCTGGATATGTACCTCGCCAAGGAGCGGGCGACGGTGGGGAGCGCGTCATGACCGTGTCGACCGGCCTGCGGGCCGCCGCGCCACCGGCTGTCGCGGAGACCGCCGTACAGAGCGACGACGGTGCCCGCCTGGCGGTCACCGTCCTGGCCCCGCCCGCTCCCGCCGCTGCCCAGGACGGCCACGGCTCCACGGTCGTACTGGTGCATGGCTGGGCCGCAAGCCGCCGGGTGTGGGGTACGGTCGCCGACCGGCTGGTCCGCGCCGGCCACCGGGTGGTCCTGTACGACCAGCGCGGCCACGGCGCCTCCACGCTGGGCCGGGAGCCGATCGGCATCGAGCGGCTCGGCAAGGACCTGGCGGCGGTGCTGGACGGCGTGGACGCCTCGGACGCGATCGTCGTCGGGCACTCCGGCGGCGGCTTCGCCGCCATGGCATACGCCACGGCCGGTCCGCGGGCCGCCACCGGGCGACTGGGCGCATTGGTCCTGCTGGGCACCGCGGCCCACGACCAGGACACCAGCGAGGGCGAAGTCCGCATGATGGGCAGCGGATTGTTCTCCAGGGCGCTGGCCCGGCAGGGACTGGGCCGGCGCCTGCTACGGCAGACCGTGGGCGAGCGGCCGGATCCCCAGGCGCTCGAGGTCAACCGGCAGATGTTCGCGGCGACTTCGCCGCGGGTGCGCGCCGAGTGCTTCCGGGCGTCGCGGGGGATGGACCTGCGCGCCGGCCTGGCGTCGGTATGGCTGCCCGCCGTGGTGCTGGCGGGTTCCGCCGACCGGGTCGTCGCTCCGGCGCTCGGACGTGCGGTGGCCAACTCGCTGCCCGATGCCCGTTTCGAGGAAGTGCCCGGCGCTGGGCACATGCTGCCCCTGGAGGAACCGGACGCGGTGGTACGGGCGGTCGCGCGGCTGACCGACCGTGGGCGTCCCCGGCGCGGGCGTACCAAGTGATCCAGGAGATCCTTCCCGCGGGCGTCGGGTCGGCCGAGGCCTTCGACGACCTGGCGCCCGCCCCGCTGTTCCCGGAGGAGGCCGCGCTGATGGCGGGCCGAAGGCCCAGCCGGCGCCGCCAGTTCGCGACCGCGCGTGCCTGTGCCCGGCGCGCGCTGAGGGAACTCGGGCTGCGGCCGGCCCCGTTGCTTCCGGGGCTCGGTGGCGCGCCCCAGTGGCCTGCCGGCGTAGTGGGCAGCATCACCCACTGCGAGGGCTACCGAGCAGCCGCGGTGGCCCGGTCCAGGGACCTGGCCGGGATCGGTATCGACGCGGAGCCCGCGCTGCCGCTGCCGCACGGCGTGCTGGGCCTGGTCGCCTCGCCACAGGAGCGGACACTGCTGGCCGGGCTCAGCGCCGATGAGCCCGGAATCTGCTGGGACCGGCTGCTGTTCTCGGCCAAGGAAGCGGTGTACAAGACCTGGTTTCCGCTGACCAACCGGTGGTTGGCGGTCAGGGACGCCCATGTGGAGATCAGTCGTGACGGTACGTTCTCGGCCCGGCTGGTGCGCGTCGGACCGATCGCCGGCCAGGCGGGAGCGACCTGTTTCACCGGCCGCTGGCTGGTGCGCGACGGGCTGCTGGTCACGGTGGTCGTACAGCCCGCCGGCGCTGGTATGCCAACCCCGTTCAGGGAGCCAGCACCACGCTTCGTGGCGGCGCACTGAGCGGCCGGGCCCCCGCGGCGGGGCCGCTGGTGCGGTACTCCTGGGGACTCATACCGCGCACCCGCTTGAAAGCCGCGCTCAGCGCGAAGCCACTGCTGTATCCGACCCGTTGAGCCACCGTGGCCACCGTGGAGTCCGGCTCGCGCAGCAGGTCCGCCGCGAGGGTGAGCCGCCAGGCGGCGAGGTAGGCCATCGGGGGCTCCCCGATCAGCGCGGTGAAGCGGCGGGCCAGCGCGGCGCGGGAGACGCCGACCTTGAGGGCGAGCGAGGCCACCGTCCAGGCGTGGGCCGGATTCTCGTGGAGCAGCCGCAGCGCCGGGCCGATCACCGGATCGCTCTGGGCCCGGTACCAGGCGGGGGCCCCGGGGCCGGGTGCGGCGAGCCAGGAGCGCAGGACGCTGACCAGCAGCAGGTCGAGCAGGCGGTCGAGCACGAGCTCCTGGCCGGGCTCGTCCTTCGCGATCTCACTGACGAGCAGCGTCACAAGCGTGCTGTCCCCGGCCTCCGCGGGCCGGACCAGCATCTCGGGCATGGCGTCGAGAAGACGCCGCCCGATCTCGCTGGGCGCCTGGTAGGTTCCGCTGAGCATCACCGCGGAACCGTCCTGGATGTCGTCCCCCCAGGTACGCACCCCCAGGGACATGCTCTCGGTGACGTCCTCGCCCTGGGTGGTACTGCAGCGCTGCTCGGGACCGACGGTGATCTGGACCGGCGTGTCGGGGGAGTCGGCGATGGTGTACGGGTGCGGACCCCGCATGACCGCGACGTCGCCGGGGCGCAGCAGCGCCGGCGCGCTGTGGGCCGGGAGCACCCAGGCCTCGCCGCGCACCATCGTCACCACGGAGACCGGTGCGCGGTCCTCGATCCGCAGGGACCACGGCGGATTGAAGACGGACTTCAGCAGGAACGCTCCACGTGCCTTCGGCCCTTCCAGCAGCGCCGTGAGTGTGTCCATGCCTCAGAGTTTAGATGCCGACGAATGAATTCACATTTCCTTGTGCGTAAGAATCTCACCATGGAGGCGCAATGATGGAACTGGCGCGAACGGTGTCGCTGGTGGCGGCGACGATGACGATGGGGCTGGTCACCGGCCTTTTCTACGCTTACGCCTGCTCAGTCATGCCTGGGCTGCGCGGCACGGACGACAGGACGTTCATCGACGTCATGCAGCGCATCAACGTGGCGATTCTCAACGGGTGGTTCGTCCTTGGCTTCGTGGGCGCCTTGCTGTCGACAGGCGTGGCGACGGCGTTGCATCTGATCGGCGACGAGCGGCAGGTCGTGGTCCCGGTCGCGGTTGCCTTCGTCCTGTACTTGGCCGTGATCGCCATCACCCGGCGGGTCAACATCCCGCTCAACGACGAGCTGGCCGCGGCAGGGCCGCCCGAGCGCATCGCTGACCAGGCCTCGGTGCGCAGGAAGTTCGAGGCGGCATGGGTGCGGTGGAACACCGTACGCACGGTGCTGTCGACGGCCGCGCTGGGCTGTCTGTGCTGGGCGCTGGTGCTCCACTGATCCGGTGCGTGCACTGCCGGCCGTGCGCACAGGAAGGCGTGCGAAAGAAAGCGCCCGCCCTGCAGCGGGGGGTCCGGAGGGCGGGCGCCGTTTCATGGGGGTGAGCCGGACGGCTGTCAGCTCTGGGCGAACCGGGCCCCGCCCCTGCCGTGCAGGGTCAGGGCGCGGCCCAGGCAGCCGAGGGCCGCGGTGCAGGCCAGGGTGCGGAAGACGTTGGCAGCCACCCACGCGCCCTCGAACCTGTCCCGGACGGCATGGAGATCGGCGATCCTGGCGGGGTTCCCGGCGCGTTCCAGCTCGTTGTTGAGCGGGATGTTGACGCCCATGGTGATGAGCAGGGCAACCGTGTAGAGGGCGAGCGCCGCCCAGGCCCACGCGGCGGCACCGCGCCGGCCGAGGCGCTGCTGGATCACGGCGGCCACACCCGTGGCCACGAACGCGCCGACGAACACCAAGCCGAACAGGCCGTTCTCAATGGCCTTGTTGATGTTCTGCATGGCGGTCACGAACGTCAGGTCGTCACCTCGACGCAGTCCGGGCATCACGGAGACGTCGAAGGCGAAGAAGAGGCCCGCCATCAGGCCCATGGCGATTGTGGCAGCCGCGAGCACCGGCCCGGCCGCCGAGTGGCGTGGGCCGGCCGGCAGGTCGGCACGGTAGCCGGTAGCTCCCTGGACAGTGTGCATCAGGCTTCCTTGTCTGGTCGCAGAGCGGTCGTGCGTGGGCGATTCAAGGTGGCACGTCCATGCCGTGCTTGCCGGCTCGTTTGCCGGCCGGCCGCGAGGCGTTCGCCAGCGCGGTGCGGCACGGGGCGGTTCCGCTGACGGCGGGCTCCGCCGGCGGTATGCGCCGGTACGCCGGAGCCCGCCGCAGCGTGGGATCAGACCGCCCAGACGCCAGTGGCGGCAGCGTCGGCGGCGTACTCGCTGAAGTCCCGGGGGGAGCGGCCGAGGACCTGCTGGACGCCGTCGACGAGGTGCGCGTTCCGCCCGTCGAGGACCAGGCCGAACAGGTCGGCGAATTCGACCGGCAGGCCGTTCTCCTCCAGAATGGCCCGGTACTCGTCGATCGTGATCGGCAGATAGCGGATTTCCCGGCCGGTGGCCTTGGACAGCTCTGTGGCCACGTCCTGGAAGCTCAGCAGTCGCGGCCCGGAGAGCTCGTAGATCTTGCCGATGTGCTTGCTGTCGGTGAGCGCGGCAACGACAACGTCGGCGATGTCATCGGCGTCGACGAACGGCTCGACAGCATCCCCGGTGGGCAGCACCAGCTCACCGGCGAGCACGGGCTCCAGGAAGAAGCTCTCGCTGAAATTCTGGTCGAACCAGCTTGACCGGACCACGGTCCAGTCGGCACCGGAATCCCGCATGGCGAGCTCGCTGACCTGGGCGCCTTCCTCACCGCGGCCGGAGAGCAGCACCAGGCGGCGCGCACCCTTCCCGACAGCGAACCGGGAGAACGCGCCGACGGTCTCGGCGGCCCCGGGGAAGGCCAGGTCCGGATGGTAGGTGATGTAGACGGCGCCGACGCCGTCCAGCGCGGCCTCCCAGGTGGCGGGGTCCTCCCATACGAAGGGCGGCTCGCCGGAGCGTGATCCGACTCGCACCGGCAGGCCGCGCTCCGCGAGTCGCTCCGCGACCCTGCGCCCGGTCTTGCCCGTGCCCCCGATGACCAGTGTCGTCTGCGTTGTGGCTTTTTGCGTGTTGTCAGTCATGAGTCCAGTCAAGCCTGACCCGGTGAGACGAGCCATAGCTGCGAAGCTCAATTCCATACGCGTGCGTCTACACCGGGCGCCGGATGACCACAGCCGCGACCGGCGCCCGAGGCCGACTCGTCACCGAAGCCGCTCGCTGGGCGGTCGGTCTCAGGTACGCGGCCCACCGGAAGCGGGGCCGGACGATCGCTCGATGACTGTCGGACACGTGCCGGTCAGTGCGCCGTCGGTTCCCGGCCACCACTCACTGACAGATTCCCTGCGTGCTGGCATTGGACGCTGTCGTCGCCCCGGGGCGCTGCCGATGGCTCGGTTTTACGGGTTCGGCCGCTCTCGCGGTGGGCGGCCTCGCTGCCGGGGCCCTGCCGGTACAGGACCTCCTCGCCCGGTCTCCCGGCCAGGTCGCACTCGGCGTGGTCTGCACCTACTTCGGGCTCATCCTGCTGATCGCGGCCTGGTGGTGGCTGGGGCGGGCCGTCAGTGGTCCACAACCTCCCAGCACCCGCGAGCTGTTGGTGACACTTGCCGTGTGGGCTGCGCCGCTTCTGCTCGGTCCGCCGCTGTTCAGCCGGGACGTGTACAGCTACCTCGCACAAGGTGTCATGGTCGACGCCGGGATCGACGTATACACGCACGGCCCCGACCGCCTGAGCGGGCCGCTGGCGCTCGAGGTGTCTCCCGTCTGGCAGCACACACCCACCCCGTACGGCCCGGTGTTCCTCGCCGTGGCGACGGCGGCAGCCGGCCTCTCCCATCCCCAGGTGGCCATCGGAGTGCTGGGCATGCGTCTTGTGGCGCTGCTCGGAGTGGGGTTGATGATCGCCTTCCTCCCCTCGCTGGCCCGTCACTGCGGAGTCGACCCGGCCGTGGCCCTGTGGCTCGGCGCTCTGAACCCCCTGGTGCTGCTGCATCTGGTCGCCGGAGCGCACAACGATGCGCTCATGCTCGGGCTTCTCGCGGCAGGGCTCCTGGCGGCACTGACCCAACGGCATGTGCGGGCCGCGGTGCTCGTCACACTCGCCGCGCTGGTGAAATCGCCTGCCGCGCTGGGGCTGCTGGGCGTCGCATCGCTGTGGTCCGGCCGGCTGTCCAGCCGGGCGCGGCCGGCCGGATCGGCGCTGCTCACCCTTGCGGTCGCGCTGGCCGTGACGGTCGCGGTGACGGCGGCGACCGGCACGGGGTACGGCTGGATAGCGGCGTTGGGCACCCCTGTCTCGCCCGACAACTGGTCGCTGACCAGTACGCTCGGGCGGCTCACCGAGGCGCTGCTGCACTGGGTCGGCAGTGGCATGGCACCCGTCGCCATGCCCCTGTGGCGTTGGCTCGGCCTCGCCGCCACCGCCATCGCCATACTCGCCGTATGGGTGGGGCGCAAACGCTTCCACCCCATCTACGCCGTGGGACTGAGTCTCGCGGCTGTGGCCGTTCTCGGGCCGGCGCTCAGGCCCTGGTACGTCTTGTGGGGGCTGCTTCCGATAGCGGCGGCCGCGCCGGACGGGCGGGTACGGCGCTGGGCCGCGGCCGTCAGTGCCGTGCTCGCTGTGGCCGTACTGCCCAGCGGGTTCGCACCGGACCGTCTGCAGGTGACGCTGGCGATCTGCGGTGGCGCGCTGGCGCTGCTCGCATTGTGGTGGATGTACCTGGCCCCCGGATTCGCGGTCGCGTCCCGACCGCCGGTCAGGCCGTGAGGGGGCCGTGGACGGCAGCACGGCAGCGGCTGCTGGTGCTCGTACTCGTCACCGCCACAGCGGTTTTCCTGGCCACGGTTCCGCTGCACCGCGACTGGTTCGATGTGGGCGTCTACTACGGAACCGTCAACTACTGGATCCATGACGGCGGTCACCTCTACGAGTACCTGCGGCCGGGGACGCAGTTCGGCTTCACATACCCGCCGTTCGCCGCGGTGTGCATGCTGCCGATGGCCCTGATGAGCTGGCCGGCAGCCGTAACGATCAACCTGGTACTCGGCATCGGCTCGGCGGCCGTGCTGCTGTACTGGCTTGTCGGTCCGGTCATCCGCCGACAGGGCTGGACCCCGTGGTTCGCCTACGCGGTGGCGGGGTGCATGTTCGCGTTGCTGGAGTCGGTGCGCGACACGTTCAGCTTCGGTCAGGTCAACCTGCTGCTCATGGCGCTTGTCTTCGCCGACGCGTGGCTCCTTGCCGCGGACCGTAGGCCTGAGCGCGGCGCCGGCTCCGCGGACCGCTTCGCTCGCGCCGCCTCCCGGTGCGCGGGCGCCGGCATCGGCCTCGCCACCGCGATCAAGCTCACCCCGGCCGTCTTCATCTGCTATCTGCTGCTCACCCGGCGGTGGCGCCCGGCCGGCGTCGCCATGGGCACCGCGGCAGCCTCCACCCTGCTCGGCACAGGGGTGGCCCCGGACGCCTCGACGACCTACTGGACCGAGGCGCTGTGGAACACGGATCGGGTCGGCACCCTCGACTATGTGTCGAATCAGTCGCTGGAGGGGGTGCTGGCCCGGCTCCAGCCGGCCGAGCCGAGCCGAACGGTCTGGGCGCTTGCGGTGGTTGCCGTTCTGGGCATCTGGGCTTACCGCAGCCGCCGGGCCGCCGCGGCGGGCGACGAGCTGTCCGGCTTCGCGCTGACCGGCCTCGCCGCCTGCCTCATCAGCCCCGTCACATGGGTGCACCACCTCGTCTGGGTGATCCCGTCTCTGGTGGTGCTCGCCGACACCGGCCTGCGCTCCGCCACCGGATCTTCACGGCGACGCCGACTGCTGGGCGTATCCAGCGCGTTGTACGTTCTGCTGTGCAGCAGCGTGGTCTGGCTGTGGCGGTTCGACGCCTCGGGCGTGGGCGGCTTCCTCGGCAGCAACGCCTATGTGTGGACTTGCCTCCTGCTTCTGGTCGCCCTACCGACGGCCGTGTCGGCCGATTCAGCCGGATCTTCGTCGCCGTATCGGCACAGCGAACGGGAATCGGCCGCCGCCGCGCTGCAAGACGACTAGCCTTGTAAGAAGTATGAGGCGGTGTATCACATGACGCCCCGGGAACGGAACACAGCGTGACCACCCCGGTCAGCGACTCCCTCGAGGGCCGGCGGGCCCTGGTGACCGGCGGCACCAAGGGCGCGGGTGCGGCCATCGCCCGGCGCCTTGCCCAAGCAGACGCGACCGTGCTGGTGACCGCCCGTAGCCGGCCGGACGACATGGACCCCGGGCTCTTCATCGGCGCCGACCTCTCCACCGCCGAGGGGGCGGCCACCGTGGTCACCGAGGTGCTCGACCGCCTGGGCGGGATCGACATCCTGATCAACAACCTCGGAGCCTCCGACGCGCCCTCAGGCGGATTCGCGGCCCTGAGCGAGGACGACTGGGCCAAGGAACTGAACACCAACCTTCTCGCCGCGGTCCGCCTGGACCGCGGCCTGCTGCCCAGCATGATCGAAGCGGGCAAGGGGGTGATCGTGCATGTCTCCTCGATCCAGCGCCGCATGCCGCTGTGGAACGGCACGCTGGCGTACGCCGCGGCCAAGGCCGCGCTGACGACCTACAGCAAGGGACTGGCCAACGAGGTCGCCCCACATGGCGTACGCGTCAACACGGTCTCGCCGGGCTTTGTGCAGACCACGGCCGCCGACGCCCTCATCGACCGGATCGCCGAGAATGCGGGGGTCACCCACGAAGCGGCGCTGGAGCGGCTCATGGCATCCCTTGGCGGCATCCCCCTGGGCCGGCCCAACCGACCGGAAGAAGTGGCCGAACTGGTCGCCTTCCTGGTCTCCGACCGGGCTTCATCCATCGTCGGCGCCGAACACGTCATCGACGGCGGCACCACTCCCACCGTCTGAACGCGGCCTCGGGCAGGACGGCGAACTGCTCGGAAGTAGTAGCAGGTTGTACCGACTCACGGGAGGCTGACGCCATGCGGAAACTGACCTTTGCCATGAACATGAGCCTGGACGGCTACATCGCCGCGCCCGGCGACGACCTCGGCTGGAGCGTGCCGAGCGACGAGCTGTTCCAGTGGTGGTCCGACCGGGTGGACGCGACGGGCCTGGCGCTGTACGGGCGCAAGCTGTGGGAGACGATGAGCTCCCACTGGCCGACCGCCGACAAGCAGCCGGGTGCCACACCGGCGGCGATCGAGTTCGCCGGCCGCTGGCGGGACATGCCGAAGGTGGTGTTCTCCTCTACAACCAGCACGGTCGACTGGAACACCCGTCTGGTCACCGGCGACGCGGTCACCGAGATCACCAGGCTCAAGGCCGACGACGGCGGCCCCATGGACATCGGCGGTGCCACACTCGCCGCGGCGGCCATGCGGGCCGGGCTGATCGACGAGTACGCGATCGTCACCCATCCGGTCCTGGTGGGCGGCGGCACGCCGTTCTTCACAGCCCTGGACAACTGGGTGAACCTGACCCTAGTGGAGACCCGGACGTTTCCCGACGGCGTGGTCCTGACCAGGTACGAGACCAAGCGCTGAGCGCTCGACATCGGATCGGCGCGGGCTTCGGGCGCCCAAGGATCTCGCGGTGCTGTGTTCCGAGGCGATCGTGATACCCCTGCCGGATCACAGGCCGTGTATGTAAGGGATCCCCAACCGGACACCGGTCAGCTCGTGCTGAGCGGGAGTCTGCTGGTCATGTTGAGTTTCACCTCGCCGTAGGGCCGGACGTGGGACCAGAACAACGTCCTTCAACAGCGTCCAGTGCTCGACCAGGTCGTCCAGGTCCAAAGGGGTACGGGCCACGGTTGTCGATCGTCCTCTCGGGGCCTCACCCCGCGCAGCTGTACGACTCCGGACTCACCCACACGGGTGACACCCTCGCAAGATCTCCGCCGTTTGCGGCTGGTGACAGCGTTCTTACCGGCACCCCCCGTAGGCCTATCCGTTGGCGGCGAGGTCCACCCAGACTGTGACCGTGCCGTCGTCACGGACCAGGTCGACGCCCAGAGCAGCGAGAAGTCGGTGAACGGCCGTGTTCTCGGGCTTGGTACTCACGAACAGCGATGTGAAGCCGTCGGCACGTGCGAGGACCAGGAGATGCCTGAGCACCGCGCTGCCGACACCGGCACCGCGGTGGGAACGTCCGATCCACACCCCTGCTTCGACGGCATGCTTCGCGTCCTGCATCGGGCACAGCCGAGCAGCCCCGACCACCGTCCCCCCGACGACGATGGCATAGGTGGTCTCCACCGCTTCGGCTGCCAGAGACCTGGACCGATGGAACCGCAAGAACGCCGTCCGGCGCTCGGTAGTCCACCCAGCGGGCCCGGCCACCGGGGGCATCACCTCACGGGGATCCGCATCGGTCACGGCAGCATCCAACAGGTCGTGCAGCAGATCCTCATCGAGCGGCCGCAGCGTGACGTCAGTGCGCATGATCGCATCCTGCCCTCGCGACAGCGCCATTCTCCAACGGTTATCCGCGGAGGAGCCGGTCCTCCGCGAGTTCGGCGAAGGATGATGTCCAACGCCGCCCGCGGGTCACAGCCTGATCCGGGGTGCGGCCGACGAGCTGGGCTGGCGGGAGGCTCAGCCCGCAAGTGTGACGCACCTGAACAGAGGCGGCCGGGAGGCGCGGGCAGCCGACCGGCCGCACGCTGGTGTCTATGAACTCACCGCGACCCCGAGTGGTCGTGCATCCACCAGCGCCGACCGGCGGTCGCCGGGTCCGGGTCGGCGCCGCGATCCTGGGTGTCGCCTACGGGCCCCGGGACATGGCGGAATTTCTGCGCCAGGCTGGGCTGGACCCGGATGTGCAGAAGCTCGACGACCCCGAACTGATCGAGTGGCGCGGCGGCGGCCCCGCCGTGTGGGATATCGACATCGAGGACGGGCCGGCGTGAGGAGGGAGCCGGGCGGTCCAACCGTGGGCGGCGGACGGCGCCGTATGGACGGGCTGGCGCTGCGGATGCTGCGCACACCGGATTGCGAGGACAGGGTGAGTGCGCTTGACCGCGCACTGGAGGCGCTGGTCCCTTGATCATTACCCGCACTGACGAGGATTGCGGCAAGGGCACCGCCGCGTAGGTGGGGGCGGCGTGGCGGACCGTACGCTGGGCGCAGAGCCGTCTGGGCTGCGGGGAGGACGGGCTCCCGCCGCAGCGATACGGTGGATGTCTTGAATGAGATGACAAAGTCTCCTTTTTGCTGTTGTTTTGCACGGCCATATGTTTGCGGCTGGAGGGACGGGCCATGGCAGGGGGCTGGGCGTTTTCCGGGCAGCCGGTGCAGGTCGGCGGCGGGGCCGTGACCCTTGTTGAAGGGTCTTCCTTCTGCCTTTCGGATCCCGGAGGGGACATCTCTCCAGGCGCGCCGCAGGGACTGTTCTTCCGGGACACCCGCATTCTCTCCGCCTGGCAGTTGCGGCTCGAGGGCGAGGGGGTCGAGCCACTGACGGTCATACCGGGGGCGCCGTACCACGCGACATTCCTCGCCCGGGCCCGGCCACGGCCGGGTGAGGCTGAGAGCCCGGTTCTGGTGGAGCGCAAGCGGTTCGTCGGGGCGGGCATGCGAGAGGACATTTCGTTGCGCAATCTCGGCCACGCGCCGGCGGACTGGACCGTGACGGTGCATGTGGAAGCCGATTTCGCGGACCTGTTCGACGTCAAACAAGGGGTCGTGCGTGACCGTGGCGAACTCAGTGCCGAGCACGATACGGGCGAGATCCGGTTGACGCGCCGTTTCCAGGAGCAGAGCCGCGGTGTCCGGCTCATCGCCGAGGGCGCGGCCACCACCGCGGACTCGTTGAGCTTCCGGGTCCTCGTCCCGGCCCGCGGTACATGGCGGACGTCCGTGCTGGTGTGCCCGGTCGTGGACGGAGACCAGATTCCCCCCTCGTTCCCCCTGGAACGCCCGATGGAGGAGACCGGGCCGGCTGTCCGCGCCACCCAGTGGCGCAAGACGGGACCCAGGATCTCCACGGGCGACCACAACCTCAACGAGACGTTGCAGACCAGTCGCCGCGATCTGAGCAGCCTGCGCATGTCCGACCCGGAACTGCCGGACACCCCTGTGATCGCCGCAGGTGTGCCGTGGTTCATGGCGCTGTTCGGCCGCGACTCCATCATCACCTCGCTCATGGCGCTGTTCACCGATCCCGCACTCGCCCTGGGCACGGCGCAGACCCTCGCGTACCACCAAGGCCGCAAGGTCGATGAGCTGACGGAGGAGGAACCGGGCCGCATCCCGCACGAGCTCCGCTTCGGCCTGGACGCGTCCCTCGCGCTCGGCGGCAACGTCTACTACGGCACCGTCGATGCCACGCCGCTGTTCGTCATGCTGCTCGGTGAGTTGCGGCGCTGGGGCGTGGACCGCGAACAGGTGCTCGCTCTCCTGCCGAACGCGGACCGGGCTCTGGAATGGGTCGCACAGTACGGGGACAAGGACGGCGACGGGTTCATCGAATACCAGCGGACAACCGACCAGGGGCTGGTGAATCAGGGCTGGAAGGACTCGTGGGACGGCATCACCTACGCGGACGGCCGGATCGCCGGACCTCCGATCGCGCTCGCCGAGGCACAGGGTTACGTTCACGCCGCCTACCTCGCTCGCGCTCTGCTGGCCGAGGACGCGGGCGATCCGGACGGCGCTCAGCACTGGCGAGAACGGGCAGCCCGGCTTAAACATGCGTTCAACGAGCGCTTCTGGCTGCCCGAGCGCGGGTGGTACGCGCTGGCGCTGGACCGGGACAAGCAGCCCGTCGATTCGCTCGCGTCCAACATGGGCCACTGCCTGTGGACCGGGATCGTGGACGAGGACAAGGCCCCCCGAGTCGCCGAGCTGCTGTGCTCACCGGAGATGCGCAACGGATGGGGCGTACGCACGCTGGCGTCCACGATGGGCGCGTACAACCCCATGAGTTACCACAATGGATCGGTGTGGCCGCACGACAGCGCCATCGTGACGGCCGGCCTGAGACGGTACGGCTTCACCGAGCACGCTCAGCGGATCGCCTCGGGTGTGCTGGAGGCCGCGGCGTCGCTCGGCGGCCGGCTCCCGGAGCTGATGTGCGGCTTCGATCGCGCCGAGTACGCCCGCCCCGTGCCGTATCCCACTTCGTGCATTCCGCAGGCGTGGGCATCCGCGGCCCCGTTGCACCTGCTCCGCGTGCTGCTCGACGCCGACCCGTGTGTGCCGCACGGCAGCTTCCGGCTGGCGCCGGCGCTGCCGGCGTGGGTGGGCGACGTCTACCTGGAGGATGTGCCGCTGGCCAACGCCCGAGTTCGTATCGCGGTGCGGGACGGCAAGGTGAGCGTGGAGGACCTGCCGGAGGGACTCCAGATCACCTCCGAAAGCTGCCCTTGCTATGCCTAGGTGCCGGCCGATCCCTCTTCTGCCGGGACCAGCACCTCACCGTCACCACATCGCGGAGCTGAGCGGCGCCGCACACCGTCAGCCCTCGGAGTTCGGAGGGAACGATGACCACCTCGCTGGACAAGCCGGTGAAGAAGGCCGTGATACCGGCCGCGGGCCTGGGGACGCGCTTTCTGCCCGTGACCAAGGCGACCCCGAAGGAGATGCTGCCGATCGTCGACAAGCCCGCCATCCAGTTCGTCGTCGAGGAAGCGGTGGCAGCCGGTCTCTTGGACGTGCTCCTGGTCACCGGTCGCAACAAGCGCCCGGTGGAAGACCACTTCGACCGCGCCTACGAGCTGGAAGAGGCGCTGCGCGCCAAGGGAGACACCGAGCGGCTGAACCTCGTCCGCTCGACCGCGGGGCTCGCGCACATGCACTACGTACGCCAGGGTGAGCCACGCGGACTCGGCCATGCCGTGCTGTGCGCCGAACTGCATGTCGGCAACGAGCCGTTCGCCGTGCTCCTCGGCGATGACCTCGTGGATCCACGGGATCCGCTGCTGGTCCCCATGATCGAGGCGCAGCGGGAGTTCGGGGGCAGTGTGATCGCACTCATGGAAGTGGACCCCTCCCAGGTCGGCCTCTATGGCTGCGCGGCCGTCAAATCCATCGGCCAGGAGGGGGTCCTGCGCGTGGAGGACCTGGTGGAGAAGCCCGCCCCCGAGGAGGCCCCGAGCAATCTCGCCCTCATCGGACGGTATGTGCTCGATCCAGCGGTCTTCGCGACGCTGCATCGCACAGGTGCCGGCCGGGGCGGGGAGATCCAGCTCACCGACGCCCTACGAGACATGGCCGCCCACGGCAGCCCCGGTGGCCCCCTGCACGGTGTGCTGTTCACCGGCCGCCGCTACGACACCGGGGACCGCGGCGACTACCTGCGCACCATGGTCAGACTCGCGAGCGAGCGCGAGGACATCGGCCCGGGCTTCCGGGAATGGCTGCGTACCTTCGTCGCCGAGGAACTCGCCCCGGGCGGGACGACACCATGACTGTGAAGCTGCCTGTCGGCCCCGACCGATTCGGGACGACGTCGCAACCACTGCGCATCGCGATGATCGCGCCACCGTGGTTCGAGCTTCCACCGACCGCCTACGGCGGCATCGAATCGGTCGTCGCCGACCTCGTCGACGCACTCGCCATCCGCGGGCACGAGCTCACGCTCATCGGCGCCGGACGGAACCGGACTCGCGCCTCCCGCTTCGTGCCGGTCTTCCCAGAGCCGCCGTCCTTGCGCACCGGCCAACCGATGCCCGAGGTTCTGCACGCCGCCGCCGCTGCCGAGGAACTCGAGGGTCTCGACCTCGACATCGTGCACGACCACAGCCTGGCCGGCCCCCTGGTGGCCCGCTGCCGAAGGATTCCAACGGCCGTCACGGCGCACGGCATAGTGACCGATGAGCCCGGCGCATACCTGCGCCGGCTCGGCACGACGATCGAACTGATAGCGATCTCCGATGCGCAGAAGAACCTGAACCCCGAGCTGAACTGGGTCGGACGGGTGTACAACGCCATCGACGTCACCACGTATCCGTACCGGGAGGTCAAGGGCGACTTCGTACTGTTCATGGGCCGGTTCAACCGGGTCAAGGGCGCGCATCTGGCGATCGAGGCCGCGCAGGCCGCCGGCCGGCGGATCGTGCTCGCGGGCAAGGTCAGCGAGCCGCGGGAGAAGGCCTACTTCGAGGCCGAGATCGCACCGCGGCTCGGCCGTGATGTGACGTACGTCGGTCAGGCCGACGCGGCGTTCAAGCGGGAGCTCTACGCCGAAGCACGCTGTCTGCTGTTCCCGGTCTGCTGGGACGAACCGTTCGGCATCGTCATGATCGAGGCGATGGCGTGCGGTACTCCGGTCGTCGCATTGCACCGGGGCAGCGTGCCCGAGGTGGTGGCCGACGGAGTCACCGGTGTCATCGTCGACAGCCCTGACGAACTGCCGGCCGGGATCGTCGCCGCGGAAAGGCTTTCACCCGCGGCATGCCGGGCACACGCGCAGGCCAACTTCGACCTGCCCGCGATGGCGGTCGGTTATGAACGCATCTATCTGACGCTGGTCCAGGCCCGTCCGCAGCGACGCGGGTCCGATGGCGGCGCACCGTAAAGGCTCCTGGCGCCCACTGCGGCAAGGGCAGGTGACGGTTTCCTGCGGCGCGCCCGGGGCACCGGGTCACTATGGCTTCCCGGCCTGTTCCGGTGCGGACGATCCTGGCCGTCATCGGCCTGGTGCTGGCCACCTATGTGGCGCTGCTGCTGATCTCGACGACGCGGCAGGTGCTGACGTGGGCCCTGATCGCGTTGTTCTTCGCAGTCGCTCTCTATCCGGTGGTCAACCTGGTGGAGCGGCGGGTGCCGCGCTGCCGCCGGTCCGTGGCGACGCTGCTGGTCTTCCTGGTGGTGGCCGTGCTGATCCTGGGACTGGTGACGCTGTTCATCATCCCGCTGGCGCAGGAGGCGGCGCACCTGGCCAGAGAGCTGCCACATCTGATCCAGGAGGCCCGGTCCGGCCGTGGACCAGTTGGTGACGTGCTGAGACGTACCCATGCCCTGCAGTACGTCCAGCGCAACCAGGCGCAGATCCGGTCCTTCGTCACCGGCCTTGGCACGCCGTTGCTCGGCTATGTGCGCACGGCCGCCACGACACTGGCGGGCGCGGTCACCATCTTCGTTCTGGCCTATCTGATGGTCCTCGAAGGCCCGAAGATCCTGCGGGGTGCCTATTCGCTGCTGGAGGAGTCGCACGCCGCCCGGGTCCGCAAAGTGGGCTCCAGATGTGCCAAGACCATCACCGGTTACGTCTCGGGGAACCTCCTGATCAGCGTCATCTGCGGCGCGCTCACCTACGGGGTGCTGCTGGCGACCGGGGTGCCGTTCGCGGGGCTGATCGCACTGTTCGTGGCCATCGCGGACCTGATTCCGCTCGTGGGCGCCACGCTGGGCGCGATCGTCGCCGGCATCGCCGGGTTCATCCACTCACTGACGGCGGGCATCATCGTGGTCGCGTTCTTCATCGCCTACCAGCAACTGGAGAACCACGTTCTCCAGCCGGTCATCATGGCGCGCGCCGTGAAGCTCAATCCGCTCACCGTGCTGCTGTCCGTCCTTCTGGCCGCGGATATCGCCGGGATCCTCGGCGCTCTGCTGGCCATACCGGTCGCGGCCATGATCAAGATCATCTTGCAGGACTTCTGGGAGCGGCGAGGCGGCCGCCCGCTCTCGCTTCCCAGGGAACCGTAAGAGCGGCAAAGCGCCGTCCACCTGCCGCGAATGGTCCGTTTTGCCGTGTATGGCACGGGTACCTCAGGAACCCGGTTCACGAAAGGGGACGCCATGAAGTACGACGAGTTCATCCGGTCCGTCGAGCGGCGCGCGAGTTTGCCGCAGGAGGAGGCGGTAGCGCTGACGCGTGCCACACTGGCCACCCTCGCGGAGCGGATCACCGGCGGGGAAGCCAGGGACCTTGCCTCGCAGCTGCCCAAGGAATTGCAGCCCGCGCTGATCCCGCCGGATCAGGCCGCCGAAGACTTCAACCTCGAGGAGTTCATGCGTCGGGTGCAGGCGCGTGCCGATGTGAACAAGCGGTCGCTGGACCGGGGCGTACCCGCGGTGTTCGGGACGCTGAGAGAAGCCGTCGCCGCGGGCGAGTTCCGGCATCTCATGGAGCAGCTGCCCAATGAGTTCCGGGAACTCGCCGTGCCCGTCACCTACTGAGGTTCCTCAGTTCTGTCCGACGCCGTCGGCAGCCCGTCAGGTGGCTTCGTACGAGGCCCTACCGGGCGGTGCTGAGGGCGGCGGATACCACGGCCCTGGCCTCCTCCTGGACACGGGCGAGGTGATCGGGGCCGAGGAAGGACTCGGCGTAGATCTTGTACACATCCTCGGTGCCGGACGGGCGGGCGGCGAACCAGGCATTCTGTGTGCACACCTTGATGCCGCCGATCGGCGCGTCGTTGCCGGGTGCCTTGGTGAGGATCGCGGTGACCGGCTCGCCCGCGAGCGTATCCGTCGCGACCTGTTCCGGCGAAAGCTTGGCGAGGACGGCTTTCTCCTCCGGGGACGCGGGTGCGTCGATCCGTGCGTAGGCGGGCTCCCCGAAGCGGGTGGTGAGCGCGGCGTAGTGCTCGGACGGAGAGGTGCCGGTAACGGCGAGGATCTCGGACGCGAGCAGAGCCAGGACGATGCCGTCCTTGTCGGTCGTCCAGACAGAACCGTCACGGCGCAGGAACGAGGCTCCGGCCGACTCCTCGCCGCCGAAACCGAGCGACCCCTCCAGCAGGCCGTCGACGAACCACTTGAAGCCGACGGGCACCTCCACCAGGTTCCGTCGCAGCTCATCGGCCACTCGGTCGATCATGCTGGAGGACACCAGCGTCTTGCCGATCCCGGCCGTGTCGGGCCACTGGCCGCGGTGGGAGAACAGGTAGGAGATGGCCACGGCCAGGTAGTGATTGGGATTCATCAGGCCGCCATCCGGGGTGACGATGCCGTGCCGGTCGGCGTCGGCGTCGTTGCCCGTGGCGACTGGGTACTTGTCGCGCTGTGAGATCAGTGAGGCCATCGCGTACGGCGAGGAGCAGTCCATACGGATCCTGCCGTCCCAGTCCAGCGTCATAAAGCGCCAGGTGGGGTCGACCAGGGGGTTCACCACGGTCAGGTCCAAGCGGTACTGCTCGGCGATCCGGCCCCAGTACGCCACGGAAGCGCCACCCATCGGGTCCGCGCCGATGTGGAGCCCGGCGGAGCGCACCGCGTCCAGGTTGACCACGGAGGGCAGGTCCTCGACGTAGTGGCCCAGGAAGTCGTACCGCCCGGTGGCCGGGGCTGAGCGGGCACTGGCGTAAGGGATCCGCCGTACGCCTTTAAGGCCACCGGCGATCAGTTCGTTGGCCCGGTCCTGGATCCACGCCGTCGTCGCCGAGTCCGCGGGGCCACCGTTTGGGGGGTTGTACTTGAAGCCGCCGTCGGAGGGCGGGTTGTGGGACGGGGTGACCACCACACCGTCCGAAAGACCGTCGGTGCGGCCGCGGTTGTGGGTGAGGATCGCGTGCGAGACGGCCGGGGTGGGGGTGTAGCCGTCGGCGTTGTCGATGAGCACGGTGACGCCGTTGGCGGCGAAGACCTCAAGGGCGGTCACCCGTGCGGGCTCGGACAGCGCGTGGGTGTCGGCGCCGAGGAAGAGCGGACCGTCCGTACCCCGCCTCTCCCGGTAGTCGCAGATCGCCTGGCTGGTGGCCGCGATGTGGTCCTCGTTGAACGAGGTGGAGAACGACGACCCCCGGTGGCCGGAGGTGCCGAAGGCCACGCGCTGGGTGGGTTCGGCGGGATCGGGGTGCAGTGCGTAGTACGCGGTCACCAGCCGTGCGACGTCGACCAAGTCCGACGGCTCTGCGGGCAGTCCCGCTCGTTCGTGGGGCATCTGGCACTCCTGGGATCAGGTGCGGTCATCTCATCCGTCGATCACGGGCGCGGCAGGCAGGCTATCCATGCCGTCCGCCCCTGGCCTCAGTCGGGCCCGCCCTTCATGATCTTCCACATGCGTGTCGCCACCTGCAGGTTCAGCCTGCTGTCCACATTCGCGAGGTCGGTGCCGCTGATCTCGCGGATCCGCTGGAGCCGGTAGCGGAGAGTGCTTCGGTGAATGGCAAGCGTAGCCGCCGTCTCGTCGTAATTCCCCCCGCAGTCGAAGTACTGGGTCAGGGTTTCCACCAGGCCCGTCTGGTGCGAGGAGTCGTAGTCCAGCAGCGGTCCGAGCCACTCCCGGACGAACCGCTCGACCTCCCGGTAGTCGTTCCCGGTCCCCAGAATCCGGTAGAGGCCCAGCTCGTCGAAGAAGGTCATCCCGTAGGCCGCGCGCGACCGCTGCCGTACCTCGAGCGCCCTCAGCGCCTCCCCGTAGGAGCGGGGCACATCACCTGGGGTGTCGCAGCGTCCTCCCACGCCGATCGAGCCGGCCTCCGTGCCGAGTTCCCGGCTCAGCGCCGCGTGGAAGGCCCGGTCGCGTGGCCTGCCCTGGCTCACCAGGACCACCATGCCGGCACGCCGGGCCAGCAGCGACCGCATGCCCAGCCCCAGCGCCGCCCGGCTGACGGCCTGCAGGAAGGAGTCGTCCGCCGCCCTGGCCATCCACTGCACCGCGACGACGTAGTGCGGGCCGTGCAGGTCGTGGCCGACCGCCTCGGAGCGGGCATAGGCGCTCGCGGCGTCCGCGCCCGTCAGCAAGTCGTCGACCAGTTCCCGCCGTAGCCGCAGCTCCACCTCGGCCAGGCTGCGCAGGTGGGCCAGCTCCAGGGCGAGTGATGTCGCGGCGTGGCTCAGCGCGAGCATGGTGTACTCGTCGGCGTTGCCGTCCGGGTCGACGAGGGCCAGCACGCCGAGCACCTCACCGCGCGGGTTGGCCAGCGAGATCAGCCGGTCCCTGACGCGCATGGGTCTCAGGCGGCGCGCTGCGTCCTGCAGCATCTCCTCATGACGCACCGGGTCCGGTTTGGGGTACGGATCCGGGCGCCCCGGGCCCGCCCAGGCCCGCAGATTGCCGAACCGGTCCTCGATCACCGCGGGAAGCCCGGTGATCGCGTGCAGTGCTCGGGCGATGCCGTGCTCGCCGTCCCCGGAGGCGGCGGCCCGGGCGAGGGCGTCGTGGAGCTCCCGCTCATGCTCCAGGTCGCACAGCGACTGGTCCAGCCGCTCCCGCATCTTCTCCCGCTCGTCCCGCGCCCGCCGCAGCTCCACGGACTGCTCGTGCTCCCGGCGGTACGCGGCCGCGTTGGACAGGGCAGCGGAGGCCTGCTGTACGAGCACGGTGAGCAGGAACCGCTCCTCCTCGCTGGGCCGCGTACGGCAGCTCACCACGAGATAGCCGTGCAGCCTTCCCAGCCCCCGTAGCCCGAACGCCCAGCACCAGGCTCCCTCGGGCAGGGGCACGGGCCCGTCCTGGCCCGCCAGCTCCCTGACGCGTTCATCGAGGGCGGTGGCCGCACCGGGCCAGTCGTCCGGTGTGCGGGTCAAGACGTTGTCGGTGAGGAGATAACCGGCTTCGGCCCGGCATGTGCCGACGGTGCTGACCTGGGTCATCGCCCGGTGCAGTATGTCGCCCTCGTCCTGGCTGGCGAACAGGGACGTGGACAGCATGAACAGGCCGTGCAGATCCAAGGCCTGCCGGTCGGTGCCGGGCCAGCGGTGCCGGGGTGCGCTCGCCCCGCCCACCAGTGAGCGGGACCCTTCCTCAGATCGCTGCGGATCCGGGGCCAGGTGCCTTCCCGGTGCGGAACCTGGGGTCATGCCGCCACTCCGTGCTTTCTCGGCGAATGAAACCCACCAAGCCTGGAAGTACCCCCTCGGGCGGTATCCATCCTCCTGCCGCGTCTCCAACCTGTGCCGACAGGTGGACGGCGGAGCGCTTTTTCGACCCCGCAGGCGCAGGCGCTGAGGCCCCGGTCTCGACACCCTGGCCACGTCGGTATACGGGCTCGACGTTCGCTTGCCGAGCCCGCAGCCAGGAGCGCGTCCGGTCGCCTGCGCCGGGACCGACGCCCACCGCCCGCGACCCCCAGGGGAGGAGAGAGCGATGACGGAGCAGCCACGCCGGACCATTGCCGCATACCAGAGTTACGCCGAGGCCGAACGCGCTGTCGACTACCTTTCCGACCACGGATTTCCGGTGAACCGGGTGGCCATCGTCGGCCATGACGTACGCATGGTGGAGCAGGTCGTCGGCCGCATGGACTACCCCAAGGCGGCGCTCAGCGGTGCGGCGTCCGGCGCGATCCCCGGCGCCCTCATCGGCTGGATCTTCGGCCTCTTCAACTGGCTGAACCCGCTCATCGCCAGTGCGCTGCTCGCGCTCTACGGACTGATCTTCGGAGCGATCGTCGGTGCGCTGTTCGGGCTCCTGTTGTACGCCCTGCAACGCGGCCGCCGGGACTTCGCCTCGATCAGCGTGATGCAGCCCAGCCGCTACGAGGTCGTGGCGGACGAAGAAGTCGCCGACGAGGCCACCCGGCTGATCGCCGGGATGCAGGAGGCGAAAGGCGGCGCGGCCACAACCTGAACAAGCCAGGGGCCGGCCGGACATCAGCGGGTGTCCGCGGCGGCTGAGAAGGAGCTCCTCATGGGCAAGGCAGTCGGAATCGACCTTGGCACCACCAACTCGGTGATCGCCGTATGGGAAGGCGGCGAGCCACAGGTCATTCCCAACTCCGAAGGCAGCCGTACGACCCCGTCCGTGGTGGCCTTCACCGACACCGGCGAGCGCCTGGTGGGCCAGCTGGCCCGTCGCCAGGCGATTCTCAACCCCAAAGGCACCATCTACTCGGCCAAGCGCTTCATCGGCCGGCACTACGACGAGATCTCCGACGAGGCCAAGGCCGTCGCTTTCGACGTCGTCCCCGACGAGCACGGGAACGCGCGCTTCAAGGTGCGCGACAAGCTGTACTCGCCGGAGGAGATCAGTGCCCTGGTGCTGCGCAAGCTCGCCGATGACGCGGGAAAGCAGCTGGGAGAGCGGGTCACGGAAGCCGTCATCACCGTGCCTGCCTACTTCAACGACGCCCAGCGCACCGCCACCAAGGACGCCGGCCGGATCGCGGGGCTGGAGGTGCTGCGGATCATCAACGAGCCGACCGCGGCCGCCCTCGCGTACGGCATGGACAAGAAGCAGCACGAGACGGTGCTCGTCTTCGACCTCGGCGGCGGCACCTTCGATGTGAGCATCCTCGACGTCGGTGACGGCGTGGTCGAGGTGCGGGCCACCGCCGGCGACAGCCACCTCGGCGGCGACGACTTCGACCGCCGCCTGGTCGACTACCTCGCCGATGACTTCCAGCGCGAGACCGGCATCGATCTGCGCCAGGACCCGCAGGCCCTGCAGCGGCTCTTCGAGGCCGCGGAGAAGGCCAAGACCGAGCTGAGCTCCGTGACCCAGACCCAGGTCAACCTGCCGTTCATCACGGCCGACGCCTCCGGCCCGAAGCACCTCACCAAGTCCGTGATGCGCTCCACCTTCGAGCAGATCACCGCCGACCTGGTGGAGCGCTGCCTCGGCCCGGTGAAGCAGGCCATGGGCGACGCCAAGATCAGTGAGAGCGACGTCGACGAGGTCATCCTCGTCGGCGGGTCCACCCGGATCCCCGCTGTCCAAAGCCTTGTCCGCCGGCTCACCGGCGGCAAGGAACCCAACATGAGCGTGAATCCGGACGAGGTCGTGGCCATGGGTGCCGCGATCCAGGCCGGCGTGCTCAAGGGCGAGGTCAAGGACGTCCTGCTGCTGGACGTCACCCCGCTCTCGCTGGGCGTGGAGACGCGTGGCGGTGTGATGACCAAGATCATTGAGCGGAACACCACCATCCCGGTGCGCCGCAGCGAGGTCTTCTCCACCGCCGAGGACAATCAGCCGGCCGTGGATGTGGTCGTCCTGCAGGGCGAGCGGGAACGGGCCGCCGACAACCGGGTGCTCGGCCGCTTCCAGCTGACCGGCATCCGCCCGGCCCCGCGCGGCGAGCCGCAGATCGAGGTCATCTTCGACATCGACGCCAACGGCATCCTCAACGTCACCGCACGGGACAAGGACACCGGCAAGGAACAGGGCATCACCATCAGTGAGACCTCCAACCTCGACCGCAGTGAGGTCGAGCGGATGGTCCAGGAGGCCGAGCGCAACCGCGCCCAGGACCAGGCGCTGCGTGAGGCCGTGGACGCCCGCAACGAGCTCGACGCGATCGCCTACCAGGTCGAGAAGCGGCTGGCCGAGCTGGGCGATGCCGTACCGGGCCACGAGAAGTCGCGCGCCGAGATGCTGGTGGGCGAGGCCCGCCAGGCTGTCAAGGACGAGGCCGGCCCGGACAAGGTCAGGCCGCTGATCTCCGACCTCCAGCAGGTCTACGCCGGGCTGGCCGCCCACCAGGCCGGGGGCGAGGCAGCCGGAGAGGCCGGAGCCGCCGGCGGTCCGGGTGGTCCGGGTGGTCCGGGCGGCGCCGGGCCGGGCGGTGCCGGCGGCGAGGAAGACGTCGTAGACGCCGAGTTCGACAAGGAATAAGGACCGAGGACTTAAGGCAGCTGCCATGTCCACCCACCCCCAGGAACCGGAAGGTGTGCCGGAGGGCGCCGTACCGCCTCCCCAGGAGGACCTGCCGCGGCCGGACCCCGCGCAGCAGGCGACGACACCCGTTGAGGAGGAACCCGGCCCGGACGCGGCAACCGGCGCGGAGACCGTCCAGGACGAGCACGCCGCGGCGCTGGCGGAACTTGAGGACAAATGGCGGCGCGCCCTCGCCGACCTCGACAACCTCCGCAAGCGCCACGCCAAGGAGCTGGAACGGGAACGGGCGGCCGAGCGGGCGCGTACGGCCGCGGCCCTGCTGCCCGTGATCGACAACCTCGAACTGGCCCTGCAGCACGCCGAGGCGGACCCCGGCACGATCGTCGAGGGCGTCAAGGCCGTACGCGACCAGGCCGTGGACATCCTCGCCCGGCTGGGCTACCCCCGGTTCGCCGAGACGGGCATGCCCTTCGACCCAGCCCGCCATGAAGTGGTCGGAGTAGTGGACGACCCGGAAGCCGAACCGGGCACGGTGGTGCAGGTCCTGCGCCCTGGCTACGGTGACGCGGGCAACCTGCTCCGGCCCGCCGCGGTCGCCGTCGCCAAGCGGGAGTGACCCGCCATGGCACGGGACTTCTACGAGGTGCTGGGAGTGTCGCGGGGCGCGAGTTCCGACGACATCCAGCGGGCCTACCGCAAGCTGGCCCGCAAATACCACCCCGATGTGAACAAGGACCCCGAGGCCGAGGAGCGCTTCAAGGAGCTCAACGAGGCCTACAGCGTGCTCTCCGACCCCAAGACCCGAGCCCGCTACGACCGCTTCGGCGAGGACTTCCGCAGGATCCCGGAGGACTACGAAGAGCGCGTCGCGGCAGGCGCAGGCGCGGGTGTGGGCGCCGGAGGGTTCGGAGGCTGGCGCTCGGCAGGCGCGGGAGGTCCCAGGGTTCGCTACGTCCGCGGCTTCGGGGACGAGTTCGGGGGCGGCGGCATCGACTTCGAGGACCTCTTCGGCTCGTTCTTCGGCGCCGGCGGCGCCCGCGGGCACGTACCCGGAGCGGACCAGGAGGCCGAACTGCCGCTCACGGTCGAGGACGCCTACCACGGCGGCCGCCGCAGCGTCACCCTCGCCGGACCGTCAGGACAGCGCACAGTCGAGGTCAACGTTCCGCCCGGAGTCACCGACGGCCAGAGCATCCGGGTGCCCGGGCAGGGCGGCCGCGGCAGCGGAGACGCCCCGCCAGGAGACCTGTATCTGCGGGTCCGTATCCGGCCCCACCCGAAGTTCCGCCTGGACGGCCGCAACATCCACGTCCAACTGCCGGTCACCCCCTGGGAGGCCGCGCTCGGCGCGACCGTCCCCGTACCCACACCCGGTGGTACCGCCAAGGTCACGGTTCCCCCCGGATCCTCCAGCGGCCGCCGGCTGCGGCTACGGGGGGAGGGCATGCCCAACCCCCGCGGCACCAACGGCGACCTCTACGCCGAGATCCGCATCATGGTGCCGCCCAAGCTCACCGACCGGGAGCGCGAGCTGTTCGAAGAGCTCGCCGCCACCTCCTCCTTCGACCCCAGGAAGGCGCGATGAGCCCTCGACCAGCGAATCCAGTCGCCACCGCAGCGGATTCGACCGCCATCCGATACGCGCTGGTGCCCGTCCCCCGACTCTCCCTGGAGACCGTGGCCCGCCGGGCACAGCTGCACCCCGAGCTGATCCGTCGGTTCGTCGCCCTCGGACTGGTCGACGCCGAGCGTGACGCCTCGGGACAGCTGGTGTTCGCCCGGACCGCCCCGGCGACCCTCGCCCGCATCCAGCGGCTGCGCGCCGGACTCTGCCTCAACTACGCCTCTATCGGCCTGGTGCTCGACCTGCTCGACCGCATCAGCCGGCTCGAAGCCGCACTGCGGAGCGGCGGCACGAGGAGTGAACTACCGCCATGGACATGAACCGACTGACCCAGAAGTCCCAGGAAGCGCTGCAGGACGCCCAGACCAAGGCCATGCGTCTGGGACAGACCGAGGTCGACGGTGAACACCTGCTGCTCGCCCTCCTCGACCAGGAGGGCGGCCTGGTACCGCGACTGGTCGAGGCGGTGGGCGCCGACCCCACGGCGCTGCGCACCATGCTCGAAGCCGAGGTTGCCCGCAAGCCGAAGGTCACCGGGCCCGGTGCCACACCCGGCCAGGTCTTCGTCACCCAGCGCCTCGCCCGGCTGCTGGACGCGGCCGAGCAGGAAGCGAAACGGCTCAAGGACGAGTACGTGTCGGTGGAGCACCTCGTCCTCGCGATCGCCGACGAGGGGTCGTCCACCGCGGCGGGCCGCGTGCTCAAGGAGCACGGCGTCACCAAGGACGCCTTCCTCTCCGCCCTCACCCAGGTCCGCGGCCACCAGCGCGTCACCTCCGCCAACCCCGAAGTGGCCTACGAGGCCCTGGAGAAGTACGGCCGCGACCTGGTCCTCGAGGCCAGACAGGGCAAGCTGGACCCGGTCGTCGGCCGGGACTCGGAGATCCGCCGGGTCACCCAGATCCTCAGCCGCAAGACGAAGAACAACCCGGTGCTCATCGGCGACCCCGGCGTCGGCAAGACCGCCATCGTCGAGGGCCTGGCGCAGCGCATCGTGCGCGGCGACGTGCCCGAGGGGCTGCGGGACAAGACGATCTTCGCACTTGACATGGGATCCCTGGTCGCGGGAGCCAAGTACCGCGGTGAGTTCGAGGAACGCCTCAAGGCCGTCCTCACCGAGGTCAAGGCCGCCGCCGGGCGCATCCTGCTCTTCATCGACGAGCTGCACACGGTCGTCGGGGCGGGCGCCGCCGAAGGCGCCATGGACGCGGGGAACATGCTCAAGCCGATGCTCGCCCGCGGCGAACTGCACATGATCGGCGCCACCACCCTCGACGAGTACCGCAAGTACATCGAAAAGGACGCCGCGCTCGAACGCCGCTTCCAGATGGTGATGGTGGACGAGCCGAGCGTGGAGGACACCATCTCGATCCTGCGCGGACTGCGCGAGCGCCTCGAGGTCTTCCACGGCGTCAAGATCCAGGACACCGCCCTTGTCGCGGCGGCCACCTTGAGCCACCGCTACATCACCGACCGGTTCTTGCCGGACAAGGCCATCGATCTCGTCGACGAGGCCTGTGCGCGCCTGCGTACCGAGATCGACTCCATGCCCGCCGAGCTGGACGAGATCACCCGCAAGGTCACCCGGCTGGAGATCGAGGAAGCGGCGCTGTCCAGCGAGACCGACCCCGCCAGCAAGGCGCGGCTGGAGGAGCTGCGCAAGGAACTGTCCGATCTGCGCGCCGAGGCCGACGCCAAGCATGCCCAGTGGGAGGCCGAACGGCAGGCGATCCGCAAGGTACAGGAGCTGCGCCAGGAGCTGGAGCAGGTCCGCCGTGAGGCGGAGGAGGCCGAGCGCAACTACGACCTCAACCGAGCCGCCGAACTGCGCTACGGCAAGATGCGGGAGCTGGAGCGCCGGCTGGCGGCCGAAGAGGAGCAGCTGCGCATCAAGCAGGGCGACCACCCGCTGCTGCGCGAGGTCGTCACCGAGGAGGAGATCGCCGAGATCGTCGCCGCCTGGACGGGTATACCCGTTGCCCGCCTCAAGGAGGGCGAGCGCGAGAAGCTGCTGCGCCTGGACGAGATCCTGCGGGAGCGGGTCATCGGCCAGGACGAGGCGGTCAAGCTCGTGGCCGACGCGATCATCCGGGCCCGCTCCGGCATCCGGGACCCGCGCCGGCCGATCGGCTCGTTCATCTTCCTCGGCCCCACCGGAGTGGGAAAGACCGAGCTGGCCAAGACCCTGGCCGCGGCCCTCTTCGACTCCGAGGAGAACATGGTCCGCCTGGACATGAGCGAGTACCAGGAGCGGCACACCGTCAGCCGGCTGGTCGGCGCGCCGCCGGGATACGTCGGCTACGAGGAAGGCGGCCAGCTCACCGAGGCCGTGCGGCGCAAGCCGTACTCGGTCGTGCTCTTCGACGAGATCGAGAAGGCCCACACCGATGTCTTCAACACCCTGCTGCAGGTGCTCGACGACGGCCGGATCACCGACGCCCAAGGGCATGTGGTCGACTTCCGCAACACCGTGATCATCATGACCTCCAACATCGGCTCGCAGCACCTCATCGACGGCGTCACCGCCGACGGGGAGATCAAGCCGGACGCACGGGCCCTGGTGATGAGCGAGCTGCGGGCTCACTTCCGTCCGGAGTTCCTCAACCGCGTCGATGACATAGTGCTGTTCAAGCCGCTGGGCGAGGCCCAGATCGAGCGGATCGTGGAGCTGCAGATCGACGAGCTGCGAGGGCGGCTCGCCGAGCGCCGGATCACCATCGAGCTCACCCAGGCCGCTCGGGAGCTCATCGCCAAGGAGGGCTACGACCCCGTGTACGGTGCACGGCCGCTGCGCCGCTTCATCTCCCACGAGGTCGAAACCCGCATCGGACGGGCGCTGCTGGGCGGTGACGTCCAGGACGGTGCCACGATCCACGTCGACGCCCAGCACGGCGAACTGGTGGTCACTTACGAGCAGCCGGAGGAAGAGCAGCCGGAGCTCAGAGAGGCCGCGTGAAAGCAATGAGGAGCCAGACCGCCACCTGCGTCAACTGCGGGCGTACGAACAGGGTGCCCGTGGCAGCGGAGGGCCGTCCCAAGTGCGGCAACTGCAAGGCACCGCTGCCGTGGATCGTGGACGCCGGCGACGACGACTTCACCGATGTCGCGGAGAAGGCAACGCCGCTGGTGCTCGTCGATCTGTGGGCGGTGTGGTGCGGCCCCTGCCGGATGGTCACCCCCGCTCTGGAACAGGTCGCCAAGGAACTTGCCGGGAAGGTGAAACTCGTCAAGGTCGACATCGACAAGAATCCACGGATCGCCGCCCGCTTCAGCGTTCAGGCCGTGCCGACACTGCTGATCCTGGACAAGGGCGAGGTGATCGCCCGCAGGGCGGGCGCCGCTCCCGCGAACGTACTGCGCTCGTGGGTCGAGGAGTCGGCGGCGGGCCGGCAATCCGCTGGGGAAGGGTGAAGACGATGGCCACCCAGACCGACTGGCATCTCTCGCTGGTACGCCCCGTCACTCCTCGCACCCCTGAGGGGTGCGAGGAGTGCCTGCGGCTGGGGTCCCCCTGGGTGCATCTGCGGCTCTGCCTGACCTGCGGGCACGTCGGTTGCTGTGATTCATCACCGCACAAGCACGCGCGTGCCCACGCAGGTGCCCTGGGCCACCCCATCGTGAGATCCATGGAGCCGGGCGAGAACTGGCGCTGGTGCTTCGTCCACGAGGCCATAGTGTGATGTCGCAAGAAGACCACCAGGCACCGGAGGAGGGTGCTGAGGCCACCGAGTTCGAGACCCCGGATCTGTACGGGGCCTACCCCCGTCTGGCCGACGAACAGATCGTCTTCCTTGCCGAGTTCGGAGAGCGGTACCCGGTCGAGTCCGGCCAGGTGCTCTTCCGTGAGGGGGAGCGGTGCGAGGTCTTCTTGGTCATCCTCTCCGGCTCAGTCGCCATCCTCGAGAATTTCGGGACCCCTGAGGAGGTCGTCCTCAGGGTGCACGGTCCACGGCGATTCCTCGGGGAACTGGGCCTGCTTCAGGGACAGGTGGCCTTCTTCACCGCGGTCGTCCGCGAGCCCGGAGAGGTCCTCGCCGTCCCGGTCGACCGCCTGCGTGAGGCCGTCCACCAGGATCCCGCCCTCGGCGACCTCATCCTCCGCGCCTACCTGGGCCGACGCGCTCTGCTCGTCGGTCTGGGCGCGGGCTTCCGCATCATCGGCTCGCGCTACTCGCCCGACACCCGGCGGCTGCGCGAGTTCGCGGCTCGCAACCGGCTGCCCCACCGCTGGATCGACCTGGAGACGGACGAGGAGGCCGAGGCACTGCTGCGCCGCTTCGGCATCAGCCCGGAGGAGACGCCCATCGTCATCTGGCACGACCAGCGGCTGCTGCGCAACCCCAGCAACGCCGAACTGGCCCGGCTCATCGGCCTTCCCGCACCGGTCTCCGAGGAGAGCCGTGCCGACCTGCTCATTGTCGGCTCGGGCCCCGCCGGGCTGGCAGCCGCTGTCTACGCGGCCTCGGAGGGGCTGACGACCACCGTTATGGACGCGGTCGCCACAGGCGGCCAGGCGGGCACGTCGTCCCATATAGAGAACTATCTGGGCTTCCCGGCGGGGATCACCGGTGCCGAGCTCGCCGAGCGGGCCGCCCTGCAGGCGCGCAAGTTCGGCGCCCGGATCAGCATTCCGGCGGAGGCCACCGCGCTGCAGCTCCGCGACGGCGGCTACAGCGTCACCTTCGCGGACGGCAGCGAGGCCGTCGGCCGCACCGTCCTCCTGGCCACCGGCGCCAAGTACCGCAGGCTGGACGTCCCCGGGCTCGAACGCCTGGAAGGAGCGAGCGTCTACTACGCCGCGACCGTCTTTGAGGCCCAGCAGTGCCGGATGGACCCGGTCGCCGTCGTCGGAGGCGGTAATTCCGCAGGCCAGGCCGTACTCTTCCTCGCGAGCCGGGTGCCCCGGGTGCATCTGCTGGTGCGGGGCGGAGACCTTGGCGCCAACATGTCGCGCTACCTCGTCGATCAGGTCGAGCGCCACCCCAAGGTCAATGTCATGTTGCACACCGAGGTACGGGAGCTGAGAGGCGAACACGTCCTCGAGTCGCTGGTGGTGGAGAACAACCGCACCGGAGAGCGCCGCGAGCTGGAGGCCCGTGCCCTGTTCATCTTTATCGGGGCTCAGCCGTGCACCGCCTGGCTCCCCGACTCGCTCGCGCTCGACTCCCGCGGCTTCGTCCTCACCGGTGCCGACGCCCAGGCCTGCGCGACCCCCGACCTGTGGGAAGGCCGAGGCCGTAACTGCCTGATACTGGAGACCAATCTGCCGGGGGTCTTCTCGGCGGGTGATGTCCGCAGTGGTTCGGTCAAGCGGGTGGCCTCGGCGGTCGGTGAGGGGGCGATGGCCGTCCACCTGGTGCACGAACATCTCGGCCACACGGCTCAGGCCGGTACGAGCTGAGCGCGGACACCATGCGGACACACGTACTGCGTGAGCACGCCGTGTGCAGGGGACGCACTCCCTGGGCGAGGTGTGCCGAACTCACTCATGTTGCCCTGTGTCACTGCGCTCGGAGGTCGAGCGGCGGTGCGGGCTTTCGCCCCCGCAGGCGCAGGTGTGGCGGCCCTGCGCTTGCCACCGTGAAGGGGAAGCGGGGAGAGGCCTATGAGCGCTACCACCGGAGAACTGGGCACGGTCACCACGCAGGTCCCTACACGGCCATGGCCCTCGGCGGACTGGCGGAACCGGTCTTCGGCGTACGGGCCGGACAGCAATCGCTGGAGAACATTGTGGCACTGCGCGCAATGATCCGTGAGTCGCGCGCGGTGAGCCTGCCCCATCACAGCTACGCACCGCCCGGCCGGTCAGCCCAGCCGGGTGGGGGACACATCAGCGAACCATCCATATGACGGAGGTGAAGGTAATGACCATGCCCGTTCGACGACAGCGTCAGGCCACGCTGGAGCGTCCGCTGGGCTGGAGGCGTAGTCCGCTGGCGGAATTCGACGACCTGCTCAACCAGATGGGCGGTCTGCTCGAATCCACCGTCGGAACTGCCGTCCCCGCGGTAGCCGCAGCGGCATGGACGCCGCTGGCCGATGTGACGGAAACCGACGAGGCCTTCCAGATAGAGCTGGAACTCCCCGGGGCCAAGAAGCAGGACATCGACATCGAGGTCAACAAGCAGGAACTGGTCGTGACCGGGGAGATCAAGGAACGCGAGCGCAAAGGCATACTGCGCCGAGGCACCCGCCGTACCGGCCAGTTCGAGTTCCGGATGCTGCTTCCGGCAGAGGTGAACACCGAAGGCGTCAAGGCCGCCATGTCCGACGGTGTGCTCACGATCACCGTCCCCAAGGCGGAGGTCGCCAAGCCCCGTCACATAGAGATCACCGAGGTCAGCGAGAGCAAGGGCGGCGGCTGAGACCGCCAGACCCGGCTCTTTCTTCTGCGGCGGCCCCGTTGCCCCGGTGCCGCCGCAGCCACGGGAAGGACCCAAGATGGTTGAGACAGGCTTTTCCTCGTTCGACACCATGGTGGACAAGGTCAACCGGCTCCTCAAGGAGATCGAAACGGCCTACGGATGGCCCAAGGAGCGCCGGAACCAGTCGTACGCGGCCGTGCGAGCGGTGCTGCACCCCTTGCGGGACCGGCTGACGGTCGACGAGGTCGCGCAGTTCGGTGCACAGCTTCCGACGTTGCTGCGCGGCGTCTACTACGACGGGTGGAAGCCCAGGGAAACGCCCGTGAAGATGGACAGCGAGGAATTCTTCCGGCGCGTCCGGGAGAACTTCCCCTATGCGATCGAGGGCAGCATCGAGCAACTGGTGCGCACCGTCCTGCAGGCCCTCGAGCGTCACGTCAGCAAGGGGGAGTGGGAGGACATCAAGGCCCTTCTGCCCGCATCGCTGGCCGCGGTCATCCCGACGTAGACAGATCGCGGCCTGCCCGCTAGACGGATCGCGGCCTGCCCGCGGACCGGCCCCGCCCGACGCTCGGGCGGGGCCGGTCCGCGGACGTGCTCAGAGAAGCTCGAACAAGCTCAGAGCAGGAGGTCGAACACCTTCCGGACCGTGTCCCAGTGGTGGCTCTGCGGGTTCTTGATGTCCGGGTAGAGAATCCTGAACGTCTGGGCGAGTGCGAGGCTGAGTCCGCCGACGATCTCCGGGTACTTCGACTCCGTCTCCTCGTCGGGCTGGCGGTCCAGGAGCGGGTGGGAGGCGATCTGGTCCAGGATGGGCTGCAGCTCGATCTCGTGGTCGAGCGCCCTGAAGCGGTGAATGGTCTCCTGCAGTCCCTTGGTGATCGGCAGGTCCCAGGTGTGGACCACATCCCGATTGTTGGCCTTCGCGTGTGCCTGGGCGACGATCAACAGATCGTAGAGTTTCTCGTCGATGAAGTCGCTGTAGCGCTTCAGATCGTTCTTGTCGACGTCCAGACCCGCCGCCGCTCGGAAGAACCTCTCGAACCTGGACACGGACATCACGGTCATGTCTCCAACCTCCGGGGTCTGGCGCTGGGCGGTCCACCCGTCGCGCTCGGTTTCACCCTGGCTCGTGGGTCACGTGATCGCATGGGCACGCAGGGACGAATCGCACCGCCCCCTCTGCTGCTGGCAGGGGCAGAGGGTGGGTGGCACTCCGTCCGCGGCATCACGTCGTGGCCACGTCGTGGCCTCGTTCAACTCCACTTCCCCGGGGACTCAGTTCGGCGTCGCGACCCGGGGCCCGCCGCCATGCGCGGTGTCCTTTCGCCGGTGCGGTCTCGGTACCCGGTTCAGGGGCTTCCAGATGTCGGCGCTCAGCGGCTCCCGGGTGGTCCCGGGCCGTCTCCCGCCCGCTGAAGCGCACGGCCGGCGCGCAGGCCATCCCTGCGCGGGGTGGCGTCCGGACAGCCCCCTCCCGGCTGTACCGGGAGGGGGCGGACGCCGGCGGAAGTCGTCGGCGTGGTCGCGGGCCCACTGCTCGAGCGTGCGGGCCGGCCCTGGCCGGCGGTGGTTGGCCGCACACATGCGTACAACGCGCCCGCCGATGAGTTTCGGCCACAGCCCGGCCGCTTGCGGGGGATGCCCCATCATGCCCGCGCGGGCCAGTGCGACGGAGGTTTACGCCCGGGGCGCCGGGACCAGAAGCACCGGCAGGCTGCGGTGGCCGTTGGAGATGAACGACTCCACGGGCTTCAGCTCGTCCGCCGGGACAGCCAGTGCCAGGTCCGGGAACCTCTCGAAGAGGGCAGGCAGGGCGATTCCGGCCTCCAGCCTGGCCAGCGGTGCCCCGAGGCAGTAGTGGACACCGTGTCCGAAGGCCAGGTGCTCCTTGTTCGCCCGCGTGACGTCGAAGCGGTCGGCGTCCTGACCGTGCACCGAGGGATGCCGGCCGGCGGCAGCGTAGGCGGCGAGGATCGCCTCCCCCTTCCGTATCCGCACATCCCCGCTCTCGATGTCCTCGACCGCGTAACGGAGGGGCAGGCTCGCCACAGGTGCCTGGACGCGCAGCACCTCGTCGATCACATTGTTCCAGGACACCCTGCCCTCGACGACCAGGCGGAGCTGGTCCGGGTGGGTCAGCAGGGCATGAATCGCGTTGTCGAGCAGATTGACCGTGGTCTCGTGCCCGGCGCTGATCATCAGTATCAGGGTGTCAACCAGCTCTGCCTCCGACAGCCGCTCGCCGTCCTGGTCACGAGCCGCTATCAGGGCACTGGTCATGTCATCGCCCGGAGTCTCGCGCTTGAGGGCGACGAGGCCGGCCAGCACGGTGTGCAGACCCTCGAAGGTGGCCGCCGCCTCCTCCGCGGAGACGGAGGTGTTGAAGACGCTGTCGACCAGGCGGCGCAGCTCGTTGCGCATGCCGCTGTCTCTGACGCCGAAGAGCTCGCAGATGACCTGGATCGGGATCGGATAGCAGTACCGTTCCCGTAAATCCACCGCCTCTCCCGGGGGGACAGCGGCGAATTCCTCGAGGAGGACGGCGGTCAGACGCTCGATACGCGGCCGCAGGGCCTCGGTACGGCGTGCCGTGAAGGCGGGGGAGACCAGGTGCCGAAGCCGCCTGTGGTCGCTGCCGTACGCGGTGAACATGTTCTGCACCGCGACCCAGGTGAACAGCGGCCAGTCGGGGGTGATCCGCCCGTCGATCCACGCGGGCCAGTGCTGGCGCGGGTCCTTTGATACGCGAGGGTCGGTGAGCAGTTCCCTCAGCAGGTCCTGGTCACTGACGGCCCATGCCAGCACCTGCCCGGGGAGCTCCACCAGCGTTGCCGGCCCCCGCTGCCGGATACGGGCGGCCTCGCCGTGGATGTCCCCGCCCAAGGGGTCGATGACGAGGGGAGGGGTTTCAGATTCCATCCACTGGCTCCAGAGGTCTCGGTGCGCCGATGCGCACGCTGGTCGGTGGGAACGCACGGGCGAGGCGGTCAGGACACCGGTGGAGGGGCCAGCCCTTCCACTGTCGCCCCAACTGCCTTACCCATGCCGCGAGATGCCTATCCCGCGATGAGCCACTCACCAGCCCGGGGCTGATGGTCAGCCCCAGTCGACGTCGCTGTCCCGCTGCGCGACCTTGTACAGGGCGCTTGCGATGACCATCGCGTCCTCGTCCGTCAGGTGCGCGGAGAAGTGACGGCGGATGCTGCGCAGGTAGACCGGCGCGGTCTCGCGCAGCGCCTGAATGCCGTCGTCGGTGATCTCGGCCCAGGACACCCGCTTGTCGTGGGGATCGGGCAGCTTGCGGACGAGGCCGGCCCGGACCATCTCGTCCACCAGGCGGCTCACCCGGGTACGGCTCAGGACGACGCGGCTCGCGACCTCTTGCATGCGCAGTCCGCCCGCACCGGCCGCTTTGAGTTCGAGCAGCACGTCGTACCAGGTCAGGGGGACACGTCCCTCCCTCTGGACATCTCTTTCGATGGCGCGCACGGCGGTGTTGTGGGCGAGCAGCAGCGCACGCCATGCCTCGAGTCGATGATCCCGGTCTGTCACCTTGCAATTCTATCCCGCGATTGCATGTGTGCGCACGCACTTGTTAAGGTGTGTGCGTACGCACTTACCGCGCCCCTTCGGAGGTTGGCGAGATGGTTCAGAATCTTTCCCGCGACGAGGTCAAGCAGAAGATCGACGCGGGCACGGCCACGGCGGTCGAGGCCCTCCCGGAGTCGTACTACAAGGAGGCCCACCTGCCGGGTGCCCTCAACCTGCCGCACGACCAGGTCGACGAGCTCGCGCCCGGACTGCTGCCCGACAAGGAGGCGGCGGTCATCCTCTACTGCACCGGTGTGACCTGCCCGAACTCGACGATCGCGGCCAACCGGCTCGCCCACCTCGGCTACCAGAACGTCTACACCTACAAGGACGGCAAGGAGGACTGGATCGGAGCCGGTCTGCCCACCGAGTCCGGCGCCTGAGTACGTCTGAAACCTGAGGGTACTCACGGCACATAACGTCCGCTCAGGGCAATCAAGGCAATGTGTGCGAAAGAGGAGAGGTCAAGACCGATGACCGAAAGCGCAACCTCGCCCACCCGCGTGGTCGATGGCGTCGAACTCCCGGCCGCCGGCCCCTGGAAGGTCGACCCGGGGCACGCCGAAGTCGGCTTCGTGGGACGTCACTTCATGCTCACCAAGGTGCGCGGCCGCTTCACCAGCGTCGACGCCACCGTGAACATCGGTGAGCGGCCCGAGGACAGCACGGTGACCGCGGTGATCGACATGGCCAGTGTCGACAGCGGCGACAAGACGCGTGACGACCACCTGCGCTCCGAGGACTTCTTCGATGTGGAGAAGCACCCGAAGGCCACCTTCACGTCGACCTCGGTGAGCTGGAACGGGAAGACCGGCACGCTCAACGGCGACCTGACGATCAAGGACGTAACGCGCCCTGTCTCGCTCGAGGTCGAGTACCTCGGCTATGCGCGGGACCCGTGGGACAACGACCGTACGGTCTTCTCCGCCCGCGGGAAGATCAACCGCGAGGACTGGGGCCTGACCTGGAACATGGCCCTGGAAACCGGCGGCATCCTGGTTTCCAAGGAGATCGAGCTGGCGCTGGAGATCGAGGCCATCAGGGAGGCCTGAGCCACCACACGGAGCCTCCGCGGGTCCTGGGCGCGACCGCCGTGCCCAGGACCCGTTTGTATACGGAAGCGCCGCCCCGAGAGGCGAGGGGTTTCAGCCACCCAGCAGCCGCCGCACCAGCTCGCCGAGCGCGGCACGGGCACGGCCGGGGCCGACGTTGCGCCGGCGCAGCGCGTGGTGGAGATCCGCGTCGAGTGCCGCCAGGAGGAGGTGGGCCGTGGCCTCGGCGTCCATCCCGGGCCGCGCCTCGGCGAGCAGTATGGACAGATGGCGCTGCCAGAAGCGGTACGACCCCACCTGGTACCGGACACCGGGCGCGGTGGTCTCCGAGAGCCGTACCAGCTCCAAATTGGCGTCGAGCAGGTCGAGATAGGCATCGAAGAACGCGGTGATGCGGGCCGCCGCGTCGGCGCCGGGCCCCAGTGGAGGCGGGCCGAAGAGGATCCGCCGCTGCAACTCCCTGTCCTCCTCGTCCAGCAGGGCGACAGCCAGTCCGGCTTTGCTGCCGAATCTGCGGTACAGCGTGCCCTTGCCGACCTGTGCCCGTGCCGCGATGGCGTCCAGCGAGACGCCCTCGACGCCGTGCTCGCCGAACAGTTCCGCGGCGACCGCCAGGATGCGGCTGCGGTTGCGTGCGGCGTCCGCCCGTTCGCGGGGCGGCGGCCGGTGAGTGAGGTCGGTGAGCTCGCCGACCTGCCGGTCGTGCACGTGGCTTCGTCCATGGTGAGGGTGTGCTGGGCTTTGGGGGAGTCTACAGACAGCCGCCCGGCACTTGGCAGCCCGGTGACGGTTGCGGGAATGGCTCTCCAACTCGCCGATTCCGGCCTTGTCTGTTGAGCCCCGGCCGTGCCATCGTTTCCATCCGGACCGCAGTCCGCTTAACCGGGGGGAAACAATGGCAGGTATCACAGGCTCTGCGCCGTCCGTGAACAGCGATTCGGGCTTCCCGCCCACTGCGGCACGTTTCATCTGCTGAGGCAGCCACTGCCGCTGCCATCGCATCCCTGACTGCTGGCCGTGCCCGCCCCGCCGTGCCCGGCGGCAGCGCGGCCGCAGGCGACCGACATGCGAACTCCCGCGATACGCCGGCCCGGCAACGGGCTTCGGGCGTCGCTTTGCGCGTCCATCTCCGCACGGCTCGTCCAGACATGACCGGAGGAAGAGTGAACCCGCACAGCATCATGACCGGATCCGACAACCGGCAGCTCGTCGACCTGACCCAGCACGAAATCCAGGCACTGCGCACAAGGTTCAACCTCGCCGACGCCCACACCCACCAGCGGCAGTCGACCGCCCAGCGCGAGATCGTCTCCCGGCTGCCCGAGCTGTGGTACGAGGCGGAGAACGGGCTCCAGGCGACGTACGAACAGCGCTTCACCGAGGCATTCTTCCGGCTCCACCGGCAGCCCACAGCGCTGGCCAAGAACAAGACCATGCTCTCCTACGCCGCGTCCATCTCGACGATGGTCGCCGGCATGTACCTCAAGCAGCAGCGGATGTCCGTCACGCTCGTCGAACCCTGTTTCGACAACCTCTATGACGTACTCGCGAACATGGGCGTACCGCTCTATCCCATCGACGAATCCGCGCTGCACGACCCGGACCAGATCTACTCCGAGCTCAAACGCCGGGTCCGCACTGACGCGCTGTTCCTGGTGGACCCCAACAACCCCACCGGCTTCACTCTGCTCCAGCACGGCCGTAAGGCCTTCGAAGAGGTCATCAGGTTCTGCAAGGACCACAACAAGCTGCTGATCTTCGACTTCTGCTTCGCCTCGTTCACGCTCTTCGACCCGCAGCTCCCGAGGTTCGACATCTACGAGCTGCTGGAGAGCTCGGGCGTCTCCTACCTGGCGATCGAGGACACCGGCAAGACCTGGCCCGTGCAGGATGCCAAGTGCGCGATGATCACCCCTAGCGACGACATCCGCGAAGAGGTCTACAACCTGCACACCAGTGTGCTGCTCAACGTCTCGCCGTTCGTCCTCAACATGCTCACGCAGTACATCGAGGATTCCCGCCGCGACGATCTCGGCTCCGTACGCCAGGTGCTCACCCTCAACCGCGAGGCCATACGCAAGGCCCTCGACGGTACGATCCTCGAGCACCAGGACCCGATCGCCAACGTCAGTGTGGCCTGGGCCAAGATCAACCACCCCACCCTGAGCGCCACCGACCTGCAGCGGATCCTCAGCGACGAAGAGGTCTACGTGCTGCCCGGCCGGTACTTCTACTGGAGCCAGCCCGACCGGGGCGATTCCTACGTCAGGTTCGCGCTCGCCCGGGAGCCGCAGACGTTCTCCGACGCGATGACACGGATGCGCGAGGTGCTCGACCGCCATGCCTGCTGACCCGCACCCGGCCGGGCAGGACGCGGCGGCGTACGCCGACGCCGCGCTGTTCCTCGGCATGAACAGTACGGACGACGCGGTGCGGTGGTCCTGCAAGGCGTTCTTCGTCGCCCACCTGCAGGGGCGGCTGGTGATGAGCCTGGAGCAGGTGGGCCGCTGCGACGACATCATCTGGGGATTCAGCCGCGAACTCCAGGATGTCTATTACCCGTTCATGGACAACCTGCACACCGTCATGGACATCCGACGCGTGGGATACGACGAGGCCGATGTGCGCCGGGGCACGGAAGACGAGGAGATCCCGGGCCACCTCCCCGTCCACGAGAGGCTGCTGCTGGGCATGGTCCTCAACCGCAAGGGACTGCTGCACACGCCCAGTCCCCGGCTGCTGCACCACCGCGACCTGCCCGTGCGGGCTCCCGAGTCCCCCACCGGGCCCACGCCCGCCTTCCCCGAACCGCTCGAAGGCCTCTACCAGCAGTCACTGGCGCTGCGCGTCCCCGCTGATGCGCTGTGAGTCCCGTAAGCGAGGACCGGTGGGGGAGGGAGGCCACCGCGTGATCAGCGGAGTGACAGTGGCGATGGTGACACCTGTCACGGACGCGGGAGAGGTGTGCGAGAAGAGCGTGGCCCGGCTGGTCGCCGCGGTACACCCGCACGCCGACGCCCTGCTGCCCGCCCTCAGCACCGGTGAGGGCGGGTCGCTGACGGATCGTCAGTGGCAGGTCATGGTGGCGGCCACGGTCCGGCACTCGGATCGGCTGCCGGTCCTGGCGGGCGTGCTGCGGCCCACCACGGCCGAGGTCGTCGCCCGGGCCCGGGCCGCGGAGGAGATCGGCGCCGACGCCGTCGTGGCCACCACACCGTACGGGCCCGAGGTGACCCAGGAGGAGATGTACCAGCACTACAAGGACATCTCCCGCGCCACCAGTCTGCCGGTGGTCATGTACCACGAGTCCGCGGTCTCGGGAAACAGCCTCGAGCTCGGCACCCTGCTGCGCATCTGTGCGCTGAGGGGCGTGGCCGGCGTCAAGGACTCCGCGGGCAGCGCGCGGTTCACCCGGGAGCTGATCGCGGCCGGACCAGGCGTGCCCGTCTTTCAGGGGCTGGAGCACCTCCTGCTGGAGTCGGGGCCCGTGGACGGCTGCGTCGTCGCCCTGGGCAACGTCGAACCCGCCCTGTGCGCCGCGCTGCTGACCGACCCTTCCGAGGAGCACGCGGCCAGGCTTCAGCAGGCCTGCGTGCGGTACGGACTGGAGCGCGACGACTGGTACCTCTCCCTCAAGACCGAGCTATACCGACGCGGAGTGCTGGAGACAGACAAGGAGGTCCCGCAGTGAATGTGACACCGCAGCTCACCGGCAGCGCGCACAAGCGCCTGTTCATCCTCAACCGCAGCCGGCCGGCCGCGGCGGTTGTGGCGGAGATCGAAGCACTCGAAGCCGAGTGGATCGAACCGCTGCTCGCCCGCGTCACGGCCGGCACTCAGCCGCTCGCCTCCCGCGCCGAGTGGACCGAACGGCTCGAAGAGCTGCTCGCGCGGGAACGCGCGGGCAGCTCGACCGGCAGCTATCTCGCCGAGAAGGCCACCCGTGAGCAGTTCGCCCACGTCGTACGGGAGTTCGCGCTGGACGGGCTCACCGAGGCGCAGAACTTCTTCCCCGCGATACCCCGCCTGCCCATCAGGGCACAGATGGCCGTGATGCGCGTCCTCATCGACGAGTTCGGTTGCGGCAATCTGCGCCAGGCCCACTCGCAGCTCTACCTCAACCTGCTCGCCGAGCTGGGACTGCCGCAGGACATCGAGAGCTTCCTGGACACCACGGGCGATGAGACCTTCCAGTTCCTGAACGTCTTCTACTGGCTCACCCAGCGCGCCGAGGATGTGGAGTACTTCCTCGGCGCGCTGGCCTACCTGGAGGCCGCCATCCCCGACGCCTTCACCGTCCAGGCCCGGGCCTGCGCCCGGCTCGGCATCGCCAACGGGCGGTACTACACCGAGCACCTGCACATCGACACCTTCCACATGCAGGAAATGCAGCTCGCGATCAAGGAATGCGAGACGGCAGAGGGGATCGACGCCACCAAAGTGTGGATCGGTGCGCAGCTGCTCTCCGAGCTGATCGGCGGCGCCTTCGACGCCGCCGTGACCCGGGCGAAGGAGGTGGCATGAACGACGCGGTGCTCGAAGAACTGCCAAGCGGCCAGGTGCGGGTCCGGGTCGCCGGCCGGGAGTTCGTGATCGACGGGGCGTGCACCCATCGGTTGGGCCGCCTTGTCCACGGATACGTCAACCCCCGCACCCTCCGCATCACCTGCCCGCTGCACCGCACCAGCTTCGACCTCACCACCGGCTGCCCTGTCGCCGGCCCCGCCGACGAGGCGCTCACCGTCCACCGGGCCGGCGTACTGGGGCAGTTCTACGAGGCGGAACAGCTGTGGCTGCCGGCCTCCGAGCGGCTGCTCGACTGGGACGACGGCTTCCACGACCTCATGCTCGGCGACCGGCTGCGGATGGAGTCGTACCAGGCCGCGATCGCCGAGGCCGTACGCCCCGGGGCGATGGTGCTCGACCTGGGCACCGGCACCGGCATCCTCGCCCGCTGGGCTCTGGAGGCGGGCGCCGAGCGCGTCTACGGCATCGACCTCAATGAGAAGATCCTCGACACCGCGGCCGAGCGGCTTGCCGCCGCCGGATTCGGCGACCGCTTCCACCCGTTGGCCGGGTACTCCTTCGACCTGGAACTTCCCGAACGGGTGGACCTCGTCATCTCCGAGATCATGGGCAACCTCGCGGACAACGAGAACTGCGTCGAGATCCTCGACGATGCCCGCCGGCGCTTCCTGCGCCCGGGCGGCAGCATGCTGCCCCAGTCCGTGGAGAGCTATCTCGTACCGGTGGCAGCGGAGCGGGCTCACGAACAGCTCCGCGAGGGGGCGCCGCAGGACGCCGCGGGGCAAGCGGGCTTCGCCGAGCTGCTGCGGCGGCGCGGCGCCCGCGACCCTTTCGACCTGTACTACGACGCGATCATCCCAGTACTGGGCCAGCTCGCCGCACCCCGCCTGGTGCGCCGCTACGACTTCCAGTCCGCCGGCGCCGCGCACGGGACCAGCTACCGGGTGCCGCTCGTCTACACGGTTCAGCGTGACGGCCTGTTCACCGGCTTCAAGGGCTACTTCGTCGCCACGCTCTCGGACACCGTCGCCCTGGACATCTCCGGCGACGACATCGAGGCACCCACCACCTCCGACAGCTGGAAGCACGCCTATCTGCCGATCTCGGAACCGGTACCCGTGCGGCGCGGGGACCGGATCGCGGTCGCCTTCAGCCGGCAGCGCCCCGATGACGGAGCGGATCCGGCGGACGGCTCCTTCGGCCAGGTCTACCGATGGGAGGGCTCGGTGATCTCCGGCCACGTCACCGTCGCCCGGTTCGCCCACAGCACACGGCCCGACCAGGCCTGAGTACGCCGCGCGCCGCACCACCGCGGGGCGCGGCCACGCACCGGACACACCAACGGGGGACGCACACCCATGAGCACTTCACTGACACCGGCAGAGCAGACCAGGGACGGACGCCCGGTCCGTACATACGACGTCGTGGCACTGCAGGTGCCCATCGCCCACAACGAGTTCGGCGACCACGACCGCGAGGGGACCCTGTACGTCCTGGCGCGGGACGCCGAGGAACTGCGCGAGGTCGCAGCCACCTGGCCCGATCCCTTCCCCAGCTATCTGGAGGAACCCGAGCGCGTGCCCGGTCCGCACCCGCTGGCCCGGCCGCTCGTGCTCCGCGTGCGCCGCGGCGAGCGGCTGCGCGTGCGGCTCAGCAACGAACTGCCGCGCCCCGTCGGCATGACGATGCAGGGTGTGCGCTACGACGCCCGCACCATGGACGGACTCGCGGCGGGTGCCAACCCCGACAGCGCCGTTCCGCCCGGCGAGGCCCGGGTGTACGAGTGGGTCTGCGAGCACGAGGGCGTATTCCACTTCGGCGACATGTCCGACGCACGCGGCGAGGGCACCCAGAGTCACGGCATGGTCGGCGCCCTGGTGGTCGAGCCGCCCAACGCCACCTGGACCGACCCCGAGACGGGCGGCCCACTCGCGAGCGGGCTGTACGCGGACGTGCACCTGAAGGACCGCAGTTTCCGCGAGTACGTCATCGTCATGATGGAGTACCCCAACAACCACAACCCCGTCACCCCCGCGATGCCGGGCCACGGCCACGGAGGTGGGCATGGCGCACCGGTGGTCCAGCACACCCTCCGCGCCGGGGCGCCCACGGCCACCCCGCACGCATCCGACACCATCGACGACCTGACCACGCCCAACGTGGCGATGCTGCCGGTCAATCTGCGCATCGAGCCCATGGAATGGCGGATGTACCGCTACCAGAAAATGATCGAGGACGGGGTCCTCGATCCGGAGCGTGACGCCGTCATCGGCGAGGAGATGCACCACAGCTCGTGGATGTTCGGCGACCCCTCGACTCCCGTACTGCCGGGCTACGTGGGCGACCCCGCCGTCATCCGGCTCGTCCACGGCGGCATGCGCGACACCCATGTCTTCCACACCCACCTGCACCAGTGGCATGCGGACCCGCACGACGAGAACTCACCGATCGTCGACTCCGTCAGCATCAGCCCGCAGCAGGGCATGACACTCGACCTGATCGGCGGACTTGGCTCCACGCAGCGGGCGGTCGGGGACTCCATCTGGCACTGCCACATGTATGTGCACTTCCACATGGGCATGTGGGGACTGTTCCGGATCTTCGACACGCTGCAGGACGGCACCGGCCGCTATCCCGACGGCCGCCCCATCCCCGAGCTCGTACCACTGCCGCACCGCGACCGGCCACCGCTCCCCACACCTGAGCGCCCCGGGTTCCCCGCCTTCGTGGCCGGGTCGGCCTCCTACCCGCAGAAGAACCCGAGGCCGCCGCGGACCCCGCTGCAGCCGCCGGGCATGGGGCGCGAACCAACCGAACTGGAGGCCGAGGCCTTCGTCGACGACCCGCAGCCGGGCGAGGCGTTCACCAGGATCGGGCCGCCCGGCGCGCCGGTGCGCCGCTATCACCTCGTGGTCACAGGCGGCACGCTCCACTACCACGGAGATCCGACGGAACCGCACGCCGTCACCTGGCACGACCACAACGGCATGTTCTACGTACTCGCCGAGGAGATCGAAGAGGCCGGCGGACTGGAGGAGTTCAAACGACAGCTCGCCAAGGGGGAGCGGACCCTGGAACCGCTGGTGATCCGCGCGAACCAGGGCGAGGTGCTGGAGCTCACCCTCACCAACGCCCTGCCGCACGGTCCCCAGAAGGAGACCGCCTTCGACCCCGGGCTGGCGTTCCAGCCCGAACTCGGGCTCCACACCCACTTGGTGAAGTACGACCCCCTCGTCTCCGACGGCTCCGCGGTCGGCTGGAACTACATCTCCGCGACCACCACGGCCGACCAGGGTGACGAGGCGTTCCGGCAGTACAACTCGTGGACCTACCGCTGGTATGTCGACCAGGCATTCGGCACCGTCCTCTTCCACGACCACCTGCTCGCCAACCACCGCCAGCGGCATGGCCTGTTCGGGGCGCTGATGGCCGAGCCCGAAGGCGCGCAGTGGGTATCGCCCGCCGACCACTCCAAGCCGCTCAGGCGCGGCAGCCAGGCCGTCATCACGCTCCCGGACGGACGCTCCCACCGCGAGATGGTCCTGGCCATCGGTGACTTCGTGCCCATGGTGCGGCACGGCGGCCACGGTGGTGACCACGGCGGGCCCATCAACCCGCCCCCCTTCCCGGGAGCCCCGGACGACCAGGGCGTCATGGGCGTCAACTACCGCTGCGCCCCGCTGTCCGTGCGTGGCGGCGACCCGGCCGACTGGTTCTCCAGCGCCGTCCACGGCGACCCCGGCACACCGCTGCTGCGCGGCTACCCGGGCGAGGACCTGCGGGTGCACATCCTGCAGGGCTCGCACGATCTGCAGCACAGCTTCACCCTGCACGGCGCCCGCTGGCGGGAGTGGGCCCGCCGACCCGACACCCCCTGGCGCAACCAGCAGACGCTGGGGATCTCCAACGTCGCGGAACTCGCCCTGGACCCGGCCACCCTGGGTCCTGGCGACCACCTCTGGGCGTTCAGCGCGAGCAACGACCTGTGGCTGGGCTGCTGGGGGCTGCTGCGCCTGCACGAGCGCCGCCGCACCGACCTGCCGCCACTGCCCGGCGCCCGGGCCTCGGCCGCCCCTGCCCTGCCGCAACGGCGCGCCACCCGCCGCTATACCGTGCGCGCCCGCGCCCGCGTCATCGAGTACAGCGACCGGCGCACCGATCCGTACGGCCTGGTCTGCACCGTCGACGGGGACCACGGCGCCGACGCGGGCCGTACGCCGCTGGTGCTGCGCTGCCGGGCCGGAGAGTGGGTCGAGGTGACCCTGATCAACGAGCTTGACGCAGTGCCCGCGGCCAACCCCCACGACCCCGGGCTGATGGCCGAGCAGGATCCCGGCGCCCGGACGGTCTCCGGCCGAGTGTCACTCCACCCCACGCTGCTCGGCTATGACGTACGGACGGACGACGGCGCAGCGGTGGGCCGTAACGAGGACAGCACGGTCAAGCCGGGCGGCGCCCGCACCTACCGCTGGTACGCCGGGGAACCGGGCGTCGTACTGCTGCGCTCGTTCGCCGACCCCGTCTCGCACATGCGCCGCGGTCTGGTGGGCGCGCTCGTCGTCGAGGAGTCGGACGCCACCCCGTACGACCCGCGGACCGGCCGGGAACGCTGGACCGGCGAACTGTCCGTGGTACGCCGCCCGGACGCCGAGCCGGTGCGGGAACTCGTTCTGGTCACCCAGGACGGCCTGCGTCTCTACCACGACGGGGACCTCACCCAGCCGGTCACCGACCTGTTCTCGGACAGTCCCGACGACGCGGGCCAGAAGGCGTACAACTACCGCACCGCGGCCCTGCATCCGCTGGACCCTGTGCTGGCGGCCCCCGAGCCGCCGACGCCGCTGCTGCGCTGCCGGCCCGGCGACCAGGCGGCGATCCATCTCGTGGTCGGCGCTTCCCGTATGCGCAATCAATGCTTCACGGTCCACGGGCAGGTCTGGGACGCCTCCGAGACGGGGCGCGGGCACTATGTCTCGACCATTGGCGCCCTTGCCTCCGGCAGTACCCGCACCGTCCGCTTCCGCGCCAACCACCCCGGCGACTACGTGTATCGGACGGGCAACCTCCACTGGGGAGTCAGCGAGGGATGGTGGGGGCTGGTCCGGGTGGGGGAGGCCCATGACCACAGCGCGACCGCCGGCGGACACGTGCCCGACCCGCCCGACCCCGGCGTGGCCCATGACGGTGCCATGGGCGACGGCGAATGATGGGCGGGGCGGCGCGTTGGACGACAGACGCATGACACGAGCCGAGGAGACCCTGTGACGAAAGACCCGTGGCTGCCGGCCACCCCCAACACCATGGTCGTGTTCACCGACCTGAACTGCTCATTCGCGCACGTCGCCGTGCACCGCCTGCACCAGACGCGCCGGCGGCTCGGCCTTGAGGGCCGGATCTGGTTCGACTTCCGGGCCTTCCCGCTGGAACTGTTCAACCGTGAGGTCAACGCCCGCCCCGGCGTCGACTCCGAGATCTCCGTGCTCGGTGCGCTGGAGCCGGACGCGGGCTGGCGGCTGTGGCAGGGGCCCGACTGGGCGTACCCGGTCACCATGCTCCCCGCCCATGAGGCGGTGCAGGCGGCCAAGGCACAGAGCTGGGAGGCCGGCGAACAGCTCGACCGGGCGCTGCGCCATGCCTTCTGGGCCCAGGGCCGCTGCATCTCACTGCGCCACGTCATCCTCGACATCGCCGAGGAGAGCGGCGCGGTCGACCTGACCGCGCTCGCCGCGGCGCTGGACACCGGATCGGCCCGGGCAGCGGTCATGGACCAGTACCACGCGGCGCGCGATGACCGCGTCAGGTGCAGCCCGCATGTCTTCCTGCACGACGGTACGAACTACGCCAACCCCGGTATCGAGGCCCGCTGGCTGGGTGGCGACTTCGGAGTCGGCTATCCCGTCATCGACAAGGACCGCTCGGAGATTTACGAGGAAATGCTGACTCACGCTGCGGGGCTGATTGCCGGAGCCTGACCGGTAATCAGAACGGGCCCGGCGAGTCGCCGGGCCCGTTCGCGTTACACCGACTTCGCCGCAGCCCGGGCCATCCTTGACGGCATCGTGGCACGCCAGCCCCCGTCACCGGGCGCCGACCGGGTGAAGGTGAGCAACCACCACATTCCCGGCCCCGGCGCCTCGCCGGTGAGGGTAGCGTCAACACGGGGGCGCTGCCGCCCAGCTGCCGGCGGGGCACGGTGGAGGCAGTAGGCGCTCCTCGCCCGCCGAGGCGGCTTTCGGCGCACATGCGATGACGCGATCCGGCCCCTTGTGACGGTTGCACAGTTAGCCCCCGCGAATGTGCACCAAGCGGCCATCGACCCGGCCCCCGGCCTGCGGTGAGGATGGACATCGCTCAACAAAGCAGGGGGCACATCGCAATGAGTGGTGTTTTCGTCGATTCCTTCGTCTTCGCATTAGGCGACCGCAAAGCCCATGTCCGCGACTCCGCGGAAGCCGGCCGGCTGGTTTCCGCCGCGGAAGACCTGGAGTCCGTGGGTTTCCGATGGCATCACGTCTGCGCGCCGTCGACCACCGCATATGACCTGGCCAAGGCAGCGACCCGGCAGCTCGCCGAGTCCGATCGGCTCGGCGACGTGGACGCGATCGTCTACGCCACCTGCCTGCCGCTGAACGGCAACACGAACCCGGGTGCGGAGGACTTCCAGCGCACCCGGGACGTCAAGCACCTGATGGACTTCCCCGTCAGCCGGCTCCAAGCGGACTTCGGGCTCGATGACGCGATCGCCGTGGGGCTGAACCAGCAGGCGTGTACGGCGATGCTGGGCTCGCTGCGCCTGGCCGCCGCCCTGCTGGGCGCCGAGCCGGAGTGGCAGCGGGTGCTGTGCGTCACCGCCGACCGGTTTCCCGAAGGGGCGGTGTACGAGCAGGCCTACAACCTGATCTCGGACGGCGCGGCCGGGTGCGTCGTAGGCCGGGAGCCCACGGGACTGCGGTTCGTGACCTCCCACCAGATCACCAACGGTGGCCTCGGCCAGGCAGGCGACGACGAGACCGTGGGCACATACTTCGGCTATACGCACCGGCTGATCACCGAGACGCTCGCCCGGGCCGGCATGACCGCGGCGGACCTGGACTGGGTCGTCGCCCAGAACACCAACGACAAGGCCTGGCAGGTCCTCGCCCGGCTGCTCGGACTCGACTTCGAGAAGGTCTGGTGCTCCTCGATGGCGGACGTCGGACACGTCATCTCGGCCGACAACGTGGTCAACCTCACCGAACTGCTGGACTCGGGCCGGGTGCGCCCCGGCGACCGGATGGCCCTGGTCATGGCGGGTTTCGGGCTCAACTGGCAGTGCGTGATCCTCGAAGCGACCGAGGCGGTGGTCCGGTGACCGCCACCCCGTCCGAGGCCCGGCTGAAGGACGCGCTCACCGCGCTCGGCCCCACCGTGGACCGGCTCAGCCACCTGTCCCGGAAGTCGTACCAGAATCCGTACGCCTCGCTGGAGCAGTGGCCGGACACCGTCGATCCCGAGCGGCACTGGTTCAGCAGCCCCGAGCTGCTCAGCCTCTACGGGACGCCCGCGTGGGGGGAGATGGACGAGCGGGCGAGGAAGCGTCTGGCCTTCCATGAGGCCGCCAACTTCTACAGCCTGAACATCCATGGCGAGAAGAGCCTGATGCAGGGCCTGGCCTCCCGGCTCTACCGCAAGGACCTGCTGGACGTCGCGGAGTACCTGCACCACTTCCTCGACGAGGAGAACAAGCACAGCATCTTCTTCGGCGGCTTCTGCAGCCGCTACGCACGCGTCTACCGCAGCCGTCAGCTTCCCCTCGGCGACCGGTCGTGGCCGCGCGATGTGGAGGACTTCCTCTTCTTCGCCAAGACGATGATCTTCGAGGAGATCGTCGACCGCTACAACTGGGTGTCGGGACGGGACGAGAGGGTGCACCCGGTCGCGCGTTTCATCAACAGCAACCACCACTTCGAGGAGTCCCGGCACCTGATCTTCGGCCGCCGCCTCGTGGCAGCGCTGTGGGAGGCGTGCGCCGACGGGTGGGATTCCGGCCTGATCGACGACATCAGGGGCTCTCTCGGCCAGTTCTTCATCAACAGCTGGCGGGAGTACTACAACACCGACGTCTATACGGATGTCGGTCTGGAGAACCCCTGGGAACTCGCCGAACGGGCGTGGTCGGCGCCGGGGCAGCGCGAGCACCGGCGCGCGGTGTCGTCCAAGTGCGTCAGGTTCCTGATCTCGACGGGAGTTCTCCTCGATGAACCCAGCGATGCCTTCTGATCAAAGCGTCGGCGACTCCCGCGAGTTCCGTGCGGCCGTACGCGCCTGGGTGCGCGGCAAGACAGGGACGGAACGCGAGATCAACGACCAGACCCCGCTGGTCGAGCAGCGCCATCTGCGCTCGATTCACCTGCCCGAACTGCTCTTGCTGCTGGAGCGACTGCGGGGCGCCCCCATCGACGTGGAAAGCCTGAGCGCCGGGGACTTCAAGGACATCGACACGATCGTCACCCGCTTCGCCGACCCGCGGGCGGTGTCATGACCGCCACCTCTGCCACTGCCGACCGCTCCACCGAAGCGGCCGAGACGACGTGCGCGGCGGTCCGAGGAGGGCGGTCATGACCGGAGTAGCCCTGCTCACCGGCGCGGACGGCCACGTCGGCGTGCGGCTCGCCACCCAGCTGCTCACGCACACCGACGACGCGCTGGTGCTGGCCGTACGAGCCGAGGACGCCGGGGAATTACGCGCCAAACGCGGAGCCCTGCTGACCCGCCTCGGCCCCCGCACCGCCCGGCGGGTGGAGGTGGTGGCCGCCGATCTGCGCCGCGACGGGGCACTGGACGGCGTGGACCCGCGCCGGGTCACGCGTATCGTGCACACGGCCGCCGTGACCCGGTTCACCGTGGACCGGGACACCGCCCAGGCGGTGAACACCGCCGGCACGGCGCGGGTCTGCGACTTCGCCGCCCGGTGCGGAAAGCTGGAGCGGCTGGCGCTGCTGTCCACGCTCTACACGGCCGGCCGGCACCGCGGCGAGATCACCGAAGTGCGCCACGGCGACGCGGGCTTCGTCAACCACTACGAGTGGTCCAAGTGGGCGGCCGAGGAGCAGGCACTCTCGGCCGCGGGCGACCTCCCGCTGTCGATCCTGCGGCTGCCGACGCTGGTAGCCGACGATGACACCGGACATGTCACCCGGTACAACGCGGTTCACAACACGCTCAAGCTGTACTTCTACGGCCTGCTCTCGCTCGTTCCCGGTGATCCCGGTACGCCGGTGAACCTGGCGACCACTCAGTTCGCCGCCGCGGCCGTGACTCACCTGATCGGGCCGGGCGGCCCGTACGGGATCGTGCACGTCTGCCCCGACCCGGCGGACACCGCGACGCTGGACGCGCTGATCGACCGCGCCTTCACCGTCTTCGAGCGCAGCGAGGCGTTCCGGCGGCGCCGGCTGCTCCGCCCGCTCTTCTGCGGCCAGGACAGCTTCGACGACCTCGTGGAGGCGGCCCGGCACATGCGCGGCGGCCCCATCCACCAGTCGCTGTCCTCGGTCGCCCCCTTCGCCGCCCAGCTCCATCTGTCCAAGACCTTTCGCAATGACGCCCTTCGGGCCGCATGGCCCGGCTATACGGCCCCGGACCCGCTGACGCTGTTCGAGGCGGTCTGCGACCACCTCGTCAGCTCGCGCTGGGGCCGCCGTACCGCGGAGGCAGCATGAACGACCTCACCGAGAACGACCTGTGGCTGCTGAGCTTCTATCGATGCTCGGAGATCAACGGAGCGCTGTTCTTCGGCCGGATCGCCCGCACCATCCGCGGGCCGCTGCAGGCCGATGTGACGCACCACTTCGCCGACGAGGCCAACCACGCCCGGTACTGGACCGACTGCATCCAGGACCTCGGCCACCGGCCGATCAAGCTGACCCGCAGTTACCAGGACCAGTACCTGGAGGCGGCGGGCGCGCCCGCGAACCTGATGGAGGTCATGGCGATCACCCAGGTCTTCGAGAAACGGGTCATCGGCCAGTACCGGCAGCATCTGCGGTTCCCCGACACGCATCCCGCCGTCAGGAACACCATCGAGACGATCATGCGGGACGAGCGCTGGCATGTGAGTTACGTCCGGGACGCCCTGACGCAGATGTCCGAGCGGTACGGCGCGGAGGCCGTCGAGGAGACCCTGGCCCGCTACACAGCGGCCGACGAGGAGGTCTACGCCCAGACGCTGCGGGAGTACGGCGAGCGCATCGCCTTCCTGGCCGACAGCCACGATATGCCCCGGCCGGATACGCCGTGAGCAGATCGCCCCGGGAGCCGCGGGCCGCCGTCCTCACCGTCGTGACCGACGCCCCGCTGCCACCCGACTCGCCGACCGCACGGGAGGCGGCGCATCTGGCATCCCTGAACGGGCACCGGCGGCGCCAGGACTGGCTGGTGTCCAGGAATGCGCTGCGACTGCTGCTCCGCTTCCTCGGGACCTCCGGCGAGACGACCGGATACGCCTTCCCGCACCGCCGGCTGTCGCTCAGCCACACTCCCCGCGGCAGCGCCGCCGCAGGCGTGGCAGGGCCGGGACCGCAGTCGCTGGCCGGTGTCGGGGTGGACCTGGAGCCGGTGCGTACGGCGGATCCGCGGACCACGCGGTTCTTCCTCGACGAGCGGGAGCGGGCCTGGCTCGCCTCCCTCCCGCCGCGGGCGCGCGCCGGAGAGCAGGTGCGGCTGTGGACGGTGAAAGAGGCGCTGTTCAAGTCCGATCCGGCCAATGACCGCACCACGCTGCTCGACTACGTCACCGCCGACCCCGCGGCCCGCAGGGGCAGGGCCGGCAGACGCGACGGCTCAGAGCCCCGATTCGCCTACACCAGCGGCCGGCTGGGCGCGGCCTGCCTGACCGTCGCGGCTTCCTTCCACCGCGCAACCACCACGACAAGGAGTGCGATGCCCGTGCCAGCCGTGACCTTCGAGCAGGTCGCCGAGCGGGTCGGTGAGACCCTGCGAACGCCTGTGGAGAAGCTCACCCCCGCCACCACCCTGGCCGAACTCGTGGCGGACAGCTTCCTGCTCGTCGAGATGTCGGTCGACCTCCAGGAGGAGTTCGACACCGCGTTCTCCCAGGAGGACCTGCGCAAGATCACCACGCTTGGCGAGCTGGTCGACCTGCTGGCCTCCCAGCAGCCACAGGGGAGCTGACGCGTATGGGCGCCATGGGTCTCGCTCGGGCCATCGGGAAGTTTCACCGGCCGCTGCTGGCGGTGTGGTTGACCGCCCTGGTCGCCGCCGGGCTCGCCGCACCGTCGCTGGCCGACCGGCTCAGCGGCGGCGGCTGGTACGTGCCCGGCTCCCAGTCGAAGCAGGCTGCCGACCTGCTGCAGAAGGGCTTCGACGGCTGCGGGGCGGTCAACCTCACCCTGGTGGTGCGCGACGAGCGCCACCAGTCCGGGGAGCCCGCGTTCGACCGCCGGGTCGGCGGGGTTGTACGGGACGTCGTCGCGGACCGGCGGCTGCAGGTCGGCGGCAGTTACGGATGGGCCGACGCGTCACCGGACGGCCGCCGCCACTTCACCGGCAAGGACGGGCACACCGCGATCACGCTCCTCGGCCTGCGGCTGGACGACGGGACCGCCCGAAGGATCCTGCCCGGCCTGCAGGATGAGCTCTCAGGCCGCTACCAGCCGCGGCAGCTGCGGGTGTCGCTGGTGGGCTCCAGTGCGTTCTGGGGGGAAGTCAACAAGCAGAGCGAGGAGAAGCTGGCACTCGCCGAGCTGATCACCCTGCCGCTGATCCTGCTCATCCTGCTGCTGCTGTTCCGCGGAGTGGCCGCCGCCGCACTCTCCTTCGTGGTGGGGGTGACGGCGATCGTGTTCACCTGCGGGGTGCTCGCCGTCGTCGCCCGTCATGCCGAGCTGTCCGTCTTCGTGCAGAACGCCGCCACGATGATCGGCTTCGGAGTCGGGGTCGACTACTCGCTGTTCATGATCTCCCGGTACGCCGAGGAGCTGTCCCGGGGCAGGGAACGACTGGACGCGCTCGCCACCACCCTGCGCACCAGCGGCGTGACAGTGGCCTTCTCCGGGATGATCGTGGTCCTTTCGACGGCGACCCTGTTCCTGGTGGACCTGAACGTGATCCAGTCCATCGCGCTCGGCATCGTGGTGGTCGTCGCCTTCGCGGCCCTCGCCAGTGTGCTCGTACTGCCGCCGCTGCTGTATCTGCTGGGCCGGCGGGTGCTGTGGGGCAGACTGCCCGGCCGCCGCCGGGTCCTGGACGGCGCGGCGGGCCGCTGGCAGCGGCTGGCCCGCCGGATCATGCGCCGCCCGGTGCTGTTCCTGCTGGTCGCCGCCAGCGCAATGCTGGCCCTCGCCGCCCCCGCCCTGGGCCTGCGCACCTTCACACCGGACGCGCGGATCGTCCCGCAGTCGGCGCCCGTACGGTCCGGATACGACACGGTCCGCGAGCAGTTCGGCCAGGGCACCGCCGCCCCGATGCAGATCGTGATCCGCTCGGACACCGCCCTGGACTCCTCGCCGGACGGGCCCGAACTCCTGCGGCTGCGCGACGAGTTGGCGGAACTGCCCCACGTCACCCGGGTGGACTCCGCGCTGGACGTGCTGCGCACGGCAAGCCCCCAGCGGCCCTTCGCCGCCCTGGCGCCGGCGGCCTCCTCCCGGCTGCCGGAAGACGCCAGGCGCACAGTGGACCACTTCGTCTCCGCCGACCGGCGCACGCTGGTGCTCGAGGTGATCGCGGCCGACCACCCGTCCGGCGAGAACGCCCGTGACGTCCTGGACGCGGTCCGGGCGAAGACGGCCGGCCTGGCCGGCAGCGATCTGCACGCGGTCGTGGGCGGCGAGACCGCCGAGGGCGTGGACGCCAACAAGGTGATCCGCGACGGCCTGCCCGCCGTCGTGGTCACCATGCTCGGAGTCAGCTATCTGCTGCTCCTGCTGACCTTCCGCTCGCTCCTGCTGCCGCTCAAGGCGATCGTGATGAACCTGCTCTCCGTCGGGGCGACGTACGGAGTCCTGGTGCTGGTCTTCCAGCACGGCTGGGGCGGGGGCCTGGTGGGCGACGATCCGGCCGGGTATCTGCAGAACTTCGTGCCCGTCCTGCTGCTCGCCATTTTGTTCAGCCTCAGCACCGACTACGAGGTATTCCTGCTCAGCCGCATCCGCGAGGAGTACGAGCGCGGAGCGGACAACGCCACGAGTGTCGCCGAAGGAACCGCCCGTACGGCACCGCTGATATCCGGCGCGGCGATCCTGATGATCGCGGTGTTCGGAGCGTTCGCGTTCACCGGCATCATGCCGATCAAGCAGCTGGGCTTCGGCCTGGCGCTGGCCATCGCCCTGGACGCCACAATCATCCGGCTGGTCGTCGTTCCGGCGGCCATGCAGCTCATGGGGCGCTGGAACTGGTGGCTGCCCGGCCGGCCCAGCCGGCCTCAGCCGGCATCCCAGGCATCTCGGCACGACCCTGAGCGACCGCGGCAGCCCGAAGCCGCCGAGCCGCTCGGCGACACAACCGAAAGGACTCCGGGCCGATGAGCAAGCCCGCACTTCTGCTGCTCCTGCTGAACTTCGCGGTCATCGGCCTGCTGCCCAAGGTGTTCTTCCGCACCGACGGCCGGCTGAACCTCCGATGGTGGCTGACCGCCATTCCCTTCTGGGCCGCTCCGCTGCTGTGCGTCGCCGCCGCCGTCGCCGATCTGCGGCCGGTCACCCCGCGCGGGTGGAGCGGCTGGCTGGACCTCGCCGCGGTCGCCCTGAGCTTCGGCTCAACCGCCGTGCTTTTCCTCACCCTTGGAACCCACCCGATTTCGATCTCCTTGTGGCACCAGGAGAACGACGCCCCCGAACACCTCGTCACCTACGGCCCGTACCGCCATGTCCGGCACCCGTTCTACGCCTCCTTCCTCCTCGCCTTCCTCGCCGCGTTCCTGTATTTCCCGCACTGGGGGACGCTCGCCGCACTGACGTATGCGGGCGTGGCACTCAATCTGACCGGAGCCAGGGAGGAACAGCGGTTGTGCGCCTCGCGGTTCGGCGCCGACTACCAGCGGTACCTCGCCCGTACCGGAAGGTTCCTGCCCCGGCTCAGCCGCTCGCGGTCCACCGCCGGACCCCGGCCGGCCCCGTAATGCCCAGGAGAGCTTGTTCATGCATGTGCTGACGTCTTGGCTCACCCGGCCCCACCCAGGCCGGGGAGTGCACCTCGCGGGCGACACCGACGGCTGGCAGTACCGGGAGTACCGCGAGATCGCGGCCTCGGCGCGCCGGATCGCCGGCGCGCTCCACGCCTGGGGCGTGCGCCCCGGCGATGTGGTCTGCGTGCTGCTGCCCACCGGGCACGACTGCGTGTCCGCGCTGTTCGGCGCCTGGGCGGCGGGCGCGACGGTCAGTCCTGTCGCACCGCCCTCGTTCCAGCCGGAGGCGGAGTACACCGCCCATCTCACGGCCGTACTGGACCAGGCCCGGCCCGCGGTAGTGATCACTTCCGAGCAGCACCGGCCGCTGGTGGCCGGGGCCATGGCGCAGGCCGGGCTGCCCGGCGAGCCATGGCTGCTGCACGAGTCGGCCGAGGAGCTCCAGCCGCGTCCGTCCCGGGGCACGGCGCTGCTGCAGTTCACCTCCGGCTCCACCGGGCAGCCGCGCGGAGTGCGGGTGACCTGGGACAACCTGGACGCCAACCTGGCGGCGCTGCGTCGCATGACCAACTGGCGTGACGGCGACGGGATAGCCTCCTGGCTGCCGCTCCACCACGACATGGGCCTGGTCGGTGCCCTGCTGCTCAGCGTCGCCGGGCAGGGCAACCTCTGGCTGATGCGGCCGGACCAGTTCATCCGTGATCCCGGCCGGTGGCTGTCCTGCTTCGCTCCGGGGACGGCGACGCACGCGGGCGCTCCGTCCTTCGCGTTCGCCTACGCCGCCCGGCGGCTCGGCCCTCAGCGCCTCGCCGAACTCGACCTGTCCGGCTGGCGAACGGCCTGCGTGGGTGCGGAAACCGTCGATCCGGCAGCGCTGGAGTCCTTCGCCCGGGCCGCCGAACCGGCCGGCTTCTCCCGGACGGTCTTCCTGCCTTCTTACGGGCTGGCCGAGAACACCCTCGTCGTCTCCACGCCTCCGCCCGGCGCCGAGGTGACAATGGTGCGGCCCGACTGGAACACCCTGAGCCCCGGTGCCCCGGTGCTCATCGAGCGCACCGCCCGGCTGGGCGACGAAGCGGAACCCGCGCCCGGCTGGCTCGTTGGCCACGGCCTGCCGCGGGAGGAAGACGGGATCGGTATCCGGATCCACGGCGAGCAGGGCGAGTCGCTGCCCGAGGGACACCTGGGCGAGGTCACGGTGACCGGCCGGTCGGTGGCCGACGGTTACCACGGGGGACTGCACGGCGGCTCGACGCGGTTCGTGAACGGCGAACTGCGCACCGGGGACGCCGGCTTCGTCTGGCAGGGCAACCTGTTCGTCCTGGGGCGGATGGGCGAGAGCATCAAGCTCCGCGGCCGGAGCGTGTACGTCGAGGACCTCGACATCAAAGTGGCCGCCGCGTCCGGGCTCGCCAGGGAACGCGTGGCGGTCGTGGCCCGAGCCGATAACGGCCGCCCCGGCGTGGTCGTCTTCGTCGAGGCGGCGCCCGGCCCCTGGGCGGAGAAGATCACCGCGCTGCTGCGCGGCGAGCTCGGCCCCGAGCCCACGATCCTCCTCGTCGCCGGGCGCCGCGGTCTGGTCAAGCGCACTTCCAGCGGCAAGCCGCGCAGGCGGCACCTGTGGCAGAAGCTGATGGCCGGCTCGCTCACCGGTGTAACGGTGATCGCTGAGAACGAAGACTGCGCCCCGGCCGCCGGCTGACGCGCATCCCTCGCCGCCAACTGACGCCGCATCCGTCACTTCGGTTGCCCAGCGTCACCATCCGCCGTATTCCGTGTTACTCCTCTCGTACGATTGCCCCGTTGGGATCATTGTGATCGCACCGCCTGCTGCGGTGAGCGGCCTCCGCCGCATGCGCTCCTGCCGGACAGCAGTACGAGAGGAGACCAGATGGCTGTACACCCATCTCTTGCCGCGACTCCCCAGGCGAGTGCCCTACCGGAGCTCGCAGCGGCGGTGATGGCCCGACTCCCGCAGCTCACCGAGGAGTTGATTCACCTCGTCGAGCTGCACGAGGGGGCGTATCTGCAACGGGTGCCCGCGCCCGAACTCCAGGAGTCCTACCGCGACAACCTCTTCGCCGCCCTGTCCCTCGCCTCGGGAAGCCATGGGGCGACGGCCGACCCCGGTGCGGCGCCCGCCGCGTCGGGCCGGCGACGAGCGGAGCAGGGCGTGCCGCTGGAGTCGGTACTGCACGCCTACCGGCTGGGCATCCAGCTGGTGTGGGTGAACCTGTTCGCCGAAGCCGAATCGAGGTCTCCGGACCTGGTCAGACAGCTGATCGAAGAGTCCGACAGCGTATGGGAGTTGGCTGATCAGCAGTCCCTGGCGCTGGTGGACGCCTATCGCGCCAGGGAGGCGGAGATCCGTCGGCGCGACGGTCGGCACGGTGCGGCCATTGTCGAGGCGCTGCTCGACGGCCGAGGCGTGGACCCGGCCGTGGCCGCGGAGGCGCAGGCCGTACTGGGCTTACCCCCGAGGGGCCGCTATGTGGTGGTGGCGGCCCAGCGCGTCTCGGGCCCGGGCGTCGCGTCGCCGCCGCCGCGGGACACGCTGGCAGCGTCGGCGATCCGTTCCGCCTGGTGTGTTCGTGCCGACAGGGAAGTCGGAGTGGTCGAACTGGGACATACGCCGGTCGCCCGGCTCGCCGCGCTCCTCGGCTCGGAAACCCGGCAGCGGGCTGCCGTCTCCTGTGAAGTGGAGGGGCTGGGCGATATCCTGAAGGCGCATCAGTTCGCTGAGTTCGCCCTGCAGACGCTTTCCGGCCCGGATGCCGGAGTGGCGGTCTTCGATGATCTGCTCCTGGAGTCCCTGGTGGTTTCCAGCCCCGATATCGCCGGCCGGCTGGCCCGGCATACGCTGGGACGGATTCTCGACCTTCCCGCATCTGAACGCGAGGTTCTCCTCAACACGCTGGACGCCTGGTTCCGCTGCGAGTGTTCGGCGACCCAGGCCGCGCGGGAATTGCACTGTCACCGCAACACCGTGCTCAACCGGCTGCGCAGGATCCAGGAACTCGCCGGGCGCCGGCTCGACGACCCTCGCCACCGGCTGTGCTGTGCCCTGTCGTTGCTGGTGGTGCGCTCCATGGGGCACCAGACGGGCGCAGCGCCGCCGTACGGCGGCCTGGTGCAAGGGCAGCACTGACCGTACTCGGGGATATTTGGCTGGCCGTCGACTCCAACCCGGCGGCCGGCTCCCCCCGGCGGGCGGCTCCCCCCGGCGGGCGGCTCCCCCCGGCGGGCGATCCGGAGCCGGACCGCCCGCCGGGGGAGGTTTGCCCAGTTCCTCAGCGTTCCTACCCGGTACCCGCGTTCCAGCGCTGGTCCGCCTGGCCGCGGCCCCATTCCAGCTCCAATGGACTGTCCGAGTCGTCGAAGCGCGGGGTGACGGCGAAGTCCGTCGCGATGAACGGGCGTATCGCCCCGTCGCCATCGATCAGGAACTGCAAGTTCCGGCCGTTGTCGCCGTAGATGGAGGAGCACGTCCAGATCCCGACGCCCCGGTCGACGTCGCCTCGGGAGTCCAGACAGAAGTCGGGGTCGGCCGAGTTGTGCAGCAGACCGCTGGAATCCAGCCGCCACTGCTGAGAGTCGGTTCCGTCGCAGGCTATCGCGACGACATCCGTGCCCTTCTCAAACCACCCATCGCGGACGTCCATACACAGTCCGGAACGGGAGTTGATCACCTGTGTGAAGGCGCCAAACGGAATCGGGCGGGGGGACGGCTTGTGGGTGCGCGGGGGAGCGGTCGTAGGACTCTTGCTCGTACGGCTCGGGCTGGGGGAAGGATGGGGCTTGTTCGACGGCGTCGCCGTAACGGTCGTCGGCGGAGACGAGACGGTGGCGGTCGCGGTGGCGGTCGCCGTGGCGGTGATCGTGGAGGGCGTCGGCATGGGTGCCTCGGCACTGCCGCCTGCCGGGACGCTGTCACCGGAGTCGCCCGTCGCCAGCACGGCGACGAGGGCGGCGGCAGCGGTTGCGGCGGCCGCGGCAGCCGCGACCGGCCGGGACGCCCTCCAGGCGCGCCCGCGCCACAACCCGGCGGCTGCCGCACCGGCTGGTGTGCTGGTGCGGGCGTGAGCCGGGGTGGGCCTCGGACCCGCGGACGTGGATGGGTCCGGCTTGGCCGGCTCGGCGTCGGAGGGCGCCTCGGACTCCGGCGCCACGACCCCACGGACCGGACCGGCGGTGACGTACGCGGCGCCACCCCAGCCGAGGAGCCCCTCGGCGATCACGGTCCGAGGCTCCTCACCCAACCGCACCAGTTCGGTGAACACCCAGGCGCACGACGCGCATTCGGCCAGATGCTCGTCGAGGTCCTCGCTGCGCCGGGAGGCACCCGGCCGTACCGCCGCTTCGATGAGGCCGCGGAACCCCTGGCACTCCGGGTCGCCGCTGCGCTCGAGGTAGGTTCGCAGATACGCCTGGCGCAGCGCGTCCTGTGCCGTATCCCTGAGAGCCGCGACGGTGTGCGGCTCAATGCCCACGTAGGTGGCCACCACCTCGGCGGGCTCGTCGTCCACCACGCTGTACCAGAGGATGCCGCGCGTGCGCGAAGGCAGCGTGAAGAAGCCACCGAGCATCGCCGAGCGCTCCTCCGGCTGCTGACGCTGCACCTCGGGCACGGTGGCCGCGGTGACGCCCGAGCCATCGAGCCACTCGGCGAATCCGGGCTCGAGCTTCTCCCTCCGGTTGCCCGCCGCCCAGGTGGCGCCCACCCGGTGGACGAGCAGCAGCAGATGGTGCCGCCACGGTCCCCGCGGGTCGATACCGCGGCACGTCTCCTGTGCGGCGAGGTCGAAGGACTGGTCGGCGAGCTGGTTTCCGGCGGTCTGGTTCCTGGTGCAGAGCCGGGCGTAGGACAGCAGCGCGGGAAGGTGGCGCTGCCGCAGTTCCTGTCTGGCGGGGAGGGCGGTCGGCGCGCCGGCGCGGATCCGCTCGGTGAGTACCTCGTCGGGCAGTTCCGCGTACTGCCGCTTCTCGGCGGTACGCCTCGGTACGCTCCGGTGGCGGTCAGACACCCTCTCGTCCCCTCGTTCTCGTTTGTGTCGGCCGCGGGCCACTCGCCGCACACACCAGGCGCGGTGGCCGTCTGCGGCGGCCGGGGGCCGACGGTCTCGTCCCGGCACACCGGCTGTCACCGGAGTAGGACGCCATACTGAACGAGCGTGAGCCGTGGGAAAAGGGGTACCTCGCGGTAACTCCCGGGGAAACATCGTTCCTTTGAGGCCAGCAGAGATGTCGGGAGGCCGCCGGCAACGGTGCTGTTCGCGCCGAGCGGCGCATGGCTGCTGTGGGATTTCCCGGACTGGGAGACGATGCAGGCGGCGAGCGGGCACGAAGCGCTCCCCGCCTGGCTGGTGGCTTTGTTCGCCGCCACCAATGTCAGCCGGGGCGTGCTCGGCTACTGGATCGCGGCGCGGCTCATCGCCGCCAGGCCGGGAGTGAGCCGAGGCGCCCGGCCGGCTGCGCCTGCTCGGCGCGGTGCTGGGCGCCGTCTTCGGTGCCGCGCCGGGCACGGCCATCGCGGCCAGTGTGCTGGTGCACCTGCTGGGCTCGTGGCTCGGGGTCCCGGTGGCCATCGCCCTCACCGCGCTGCTCGTTGTGCGCCGGGAACATGGCGTGGCGCACCACCTCTTCAGGTTGCTGGGCCTCCCGGACACCCGCGGATCTCGCCCAGTGGTCACACCCTGTTAGGTAGATCACCTGGGGGCAGACTTTGCTGGACAGCGCGAGCGTTGCCAAGCAGGTTGTGTTCCTACCGGGCAGGCAGAAGGGATCGGGCATGTTCCGCAAGGTGCTGGTCGCAAACCGTGGCGAGATCGCCATCCGCGCGTTCCGCGCCGGCTATGAGCTGGGCGCGAGGACGGTCGCGGTATTCCCCCACGAAGACCGCAACTCGTTGCACCGGCTGAAGGCCGACGAAGCCTACGAGATTGGTGAACCGGGGCACCCGGTGCGGGCCTACCTCTCCGTCGGGGAGATCGTGCGCGCCGCGCGCAAGGCCGGCGCGGACGCGGTGTACCCCGGGTACGGCTTCCTGTCCGAGAACCCTGACCTTGCACGCGCGTGCGAGGATGCGGGCATCACGTTCGTCGGCCCGAGCGCGGAGACGCTTGAGCTGACGGGAAACAAGGCCCGCGCGGTGGCCGCGGCCCGCGCGGCCGGCGTACCGGTACTCGGCTCCTCGCAGCCCTCCACCGATGCGGACGAACTGGTCCAGGCCGCGGAGGAGATCGGCTTCCCGGTGTTCGTCAAGGCCGTTGCCGGTGGCGGCGGGCGCGGCATGCGGCGGGTCGAGGACCCCAAGATGCTGCGCGAGTCCATCGCGGCGGCATCGCGTGAGGCCGAGTCCGCGTTCGGTGATCCGACCGTCTTCCTGGAGAAGGCCGTCGTCGAGCCCCGGCACATCGAGGTGCAGATCCTCGCTGACGGCGAGGGCAATGTCATCCACCTCTTCGAGCGCGACTGTTCGCTGCAGCGGCGCCACCAGAAGGTGCTCGAGCTCGCGCCCGCGCCCAACCTCGAGCCGGAGCTGCGCGAGCGGATCTGCAACGACGCCGTGAAGTTCGCCAAGCAGATCGGTTACCGCAACGCGGGCACCGTGGAGTTCCTGCTCGACCGGGACGGCCGCCACGTGTTCATCGAGATGAACCCGCGCATCCAGGTCGAGCACACGGTGACCGAGGAGGTCACCGATGTGGATCTCGTGCAGGCGCAGCTGCGTATCGCCGGCGGTGAGACCCTGGCCGACCTCGGACTGACCCAGGACACCGTCTATCTGCGCGGTGCCGCGCTGCAGTGCCGGATCACCACCGAGGACCCGGCCAACGGTTTCCGCCCGGACATCGGCATGATCAGCGCCTACCGCTCGCCGGGCGGCTCGGGCATCCGCCTCGACGGTGGCACCGCCCACGCCGGTACGGAGATCAGCGCGCACTTCGACTCGATGCTGGTCAAGCTCACCTGCCGGGGCCGGGACTTCAAGACTGCGATCGGCCGCGCCCGGCGCGCTGTGGCCGAGTTCCGGATCCGCGGCGTATCGACCAACATTCCGTTCCTGCAGGCCGTACTGGACGATCCGGACTTCCAGGCCGGGCAGGTCACCACGTCGTTCATCGAGCAACGGCCGCACCTGCTGACCGCACGGCACTCCGCCGACCGCGGCACGAAACTGCTCACCTATCTCGCCGATGTCACGGTGAACAAGCCCCACGGCGAGCGGCCCCAGCTGATCGACCCGACGACCAAGCTGCCGCGGCCGGCCGACGCCGAACCGCCCGCCGGCTCCAAGCAGAAGCTCACCGAGCTCGGTCCGGAGGGTTTCGCGCAGTGGCTGCGCCGGTCGCCGACCATCGGCGTCACCGACACCACCTTCCGGGACGCGCACCAGTCGCTGCTCGCCACCCGGGTCCGTACGAAGGACCTGCTCGCCGTGGCCCCGGTGGTCGCCCAGACCCTTCCGCAGCTGCTGTCCCTGGAATGCTGGGGCGGCGCCACCTACGATGTCGCGCTGCGCTTCCTCGCCGAGGACCCCTGGGAGCGCCTTGCCGCGCTGCGCGAAGCCGTACCGAACATCTGCCTGCAGATGCTGCTGCGCGGACGCAACACCGTGGGCTACACGCCGTACCCGACCGAGGTGACGAACGCCTTCGTCGAGGAGGCCACGGCCACCGGCATCGACATCTTCCGGATCTTCGACGCGCTCAACGACGTAGGACAGATGCGGCCCGCCATCGAGGCCGTACGGGAGACCGGATCCGCGATCGCCGAGGTCGCACTGTGCTACACCTCCGACCTGTCGGACCCGTCGGAGCAGCTGTACACACTGGACTACTACCTCAGGCTGGCCGAGGAGATCGTGACCGCCGGCGCACATGTGCTGGCGATCAAGGACATGGCGGGACTGCTGCGCGCCCCGGCCGCGGCGAAGCTCGTCTCCGCGCTGCGCAGGGAATTCGACGTGCCGGTGCACATCCACACCCACGACACCGCGGGCGGCCAGCTCGCCACCTATCTCGCGGCCATCCAGGCCGGTGCGGACGCGGTGGACGGCGCGGTGGCCTCCATGGCCGGCACCACCTCGCAGCCGTCGCTGTCCGCGATCGTGGCCGCCACCGACCACTCCGACCGGCCGACCGGGCTCGACCTCCAGGCGGTCGGCGACCTGGAGCCGTACTGGGAGAGCGTCCGTAAGATCTACGCGCCGTTCGAGGCGGGGCTCGCTTCGCCGACCGGGCGCGTGTACCACCACGAGATCCCCGGCGGGCAGCTCTCCAACCTGCGCACGCAGGCCATCGCACTGGGCCTCGGTGACCGCTTCGAGGACATCGAGGCGATGTACGCCGCCGCCGACAGGATTCTCGGCCGCGTAGTGAAGGTCACCCCGTCCTCGAAGGTGGTCGGCGACCTCGCGCTGCACCTGGTCGGGGCCGGGGTGTCGCCGGAGGACTTCGAGTCCGAGCCGAACAAGTTCGATCTTCCCGACTCGGTCATCGGGTTCCTGCGCGGTGAGCTGGGCAACCCGCCGGGCGGATGGCCGGAGCCGTTCCGCAGCAAGGCGCTCGAAGGCCGCGCTGCCGCCAAGCCGACGCAGGAGCTGTCCGCCGAGGACCGTGAAGGGCTGGAGAAGGACCCGCGGGCGACGCTGAACCGGCTGCTGTTCCCCGGGCCGACAAAGGACTACGAGACGCATCGTGAGGCGTACGGCGACACCAGTGTGCTGGAGAGCAAGGACTTCTTCTACGGGCTGCGCCCGGGGACGGAGTACACGGTGGACCTTGAGCCCGGCGTCCGGCTGCTCATTGAGCTGGAAGCCATCGGCGAGGCCGACGAGCGTGGCATCCGCACGGTGATGTCCACCCTGAACGGTCAACTGCGGCCGATCCAGGTGCGGGACACCTCGGTGGCGTCCGATGTGCCGGCGACGGAGAAGGCCGACAAGACCAACCCCGGGCATGTCGCCGCGCCGTTCGCCGGCGTGGTGACGCTGGCCGTCGCCGAGGGCGACGAGGTTGAGGCCGGTGCCACCGTGGCCACCATCGAGGCCATGAAGATGGAGGCGACCGTCACTGCCCCGAAGGGCGGCACCGTGGCGCGGCTGGCCATCAATTCGATCCAGCAGGTGGAAGGCGGTGACCTGATCGTCGAGCTTTCCTAGCCTCGCGCTTCGCGAGGTGGGCTGTCCGATGCTTGGTCAAAAGAGCGAGGAGTGCGCCTGACCTGGGACGATGGCACTAGGTCCTGTTCGTCGTCAGGAAAGCTGCACTCCTCAGGTGAAGGAGAGTATCGGGTCGTATCCGCGTGTCCGTGTCGAGGGCGGTGACTGCGGAGTGGTTTCGCAGGCCGGGGCCGTGCTGATGGTCGAAACGGTCCGCAAGACCGGGCTGGATCAAGCGATATCGGCGGCGCTCGCGCCACAGCGTCGGCACTGGGCCCAGTTGGGGCCGTTGGCCAGGCTGACCTCGACGACCAGGTCGACCTGGCTGCCGCGGCGCACATGCAGCGCGCCACCGAGCGTGACAGCGCGACCCCGCGGTCTCATCGATGCGACCGTCAGTTCGGGCTGCAACCTTCCTGGGGCCTGATTGGTCTCACCTCATATCCGGAGCGTGCGGGGGGCGTTACTCCAAGAGAGGATCAGAGACTGCGAACGTGTCCTGCAGGCTCTTCGGATGTCGCTGATCGAATCAGGGGAGGGAACACTCAGATGCGATACACCAGAGGCGTCCTCGCGGCGCTGACGTGCGCGTTCGTGCTCATCCCGGCCGGAGTCGCGTCCGCCGGCAGCGGTCCGGCTCCCAAGCCGGCCGAGAGGATGGCCCCCAAGTCCACGGCGCCGTCGGCGGCGGGCAACCCGGCGAGCGTGAAGGCACAGGCCGTCGGGGTCTGTACAGACGCCTACCAGATCGGCACCACCGGCTACATCTATCGCAACGGCGCGAAGATCGCCTCGGTCAAGCAGTTCTACTCGCCGAGCTGCCAGGAGAACTACGGGTACGTGTGGGTCTGGCAGAGCTTCCGGGACAAGCCCGGGAACTACGCGGTCGACACCGCGATCTACAGCTATCCCCGGGACGAGTACCTCGGTTACCGCTCCTGGACGGACACCAACGCGCAGGAGTTCTGGTCCTACGGCACGGACACCGTGGCCGAGTGCACCTCGGCTGTCGGCTCCGTGTGGCCGGTCGGGGACCCGATTCCCAGCCAGGCCTTCAGCTCGAAGCGCTGCTGACCCGCACACAGGCGATGCAGGATTGGGCATGCCCACGACTGCATAACCGAGGACTGCTCCCCGTGGTCGATGCCACGGGAAGCAGTCCTGCCCCGCCGTTGCCTGCGACCAAGCGGCCGAACACCCCCTCTTGGGGATCTCCAGGACGTCCTCACGTGCCAGGCCGAGGCCGGATCCCAGCCGAATCGCGTCGTGCAGCCCCGCCACTGCGGTACCGAGGTCAAGGTTCGCGACCGGTTTGAGCGCGGAAGCGCTGCCCGCGGGCCCCACGTGGCGGCGGCTTCCAGCGCCGACGCCGGCTGCCGGTGGCGTACTGCTTCGGCGCGGTGGATAGGACAGCGGCGACGGCTTCGCTGTACGCGGATGCAGGCCTCTCGGCCGCCTAATGCTGCGGACCCCCGGTCTGATGGAGCTGTCCGCCCCTGACCTCGTAGTCGAACTCCACGTCTCCCTGTCTCGGAGTGAGCCGCACACTCAGTCCGATGACGGGAACCTGCGGGCGGTCGCCGCCGTTCCGGACAAGGGAGGCCGTGAGCTTGCTCAGCCCTTTAGGTGCGGTGACCACGTCGAAGAACCACTCTCCCTCGCGGCCCACCGTCGTCTCCAGTTGTTGCGTCTTGCCGTCGGGGGTGCGTGTGACGGTCTTGAGCTTCAGCGTCGCCCGCCTGGCAGCTTTTGGGTCGCGTTCAGCGGTCACGGTGATCACGAGGTCCCCACTGGTGCCGAGCCTCTCTGTCCCGATCACCTTCGTGCCCTGCCCCTGGGCCGGCGCCTGACTCTGGCCGGTCGCGATCGGGCCGGCTCCGGTCACCGCCACCGACGTCAGAACGGTGGCCCCGAAGGCCAGACCCGCCAACCGCTTACGTCGCTTGTCCATGTTCATGGTGATCCTCATCCGAGTTGATGCCGGTCCCTTTCCCCCAGGTCACATAGGAGCCGGGAGTAAACATGCGCCACTCGGGTACCCAATAATCACCCTTATATCGGACAAAACGGTTTCGGGTGTCGGTGAGCCCGTCAGCGCGGCAGATCGAGTTCGACACGCACGGTCTTCCCGATCGGTGCGCGGTCCAGCACCTTCCAGCGGTCCGCGAGTGCCTCCACCAGGACAAGCCCGCGGCCGGATTCGGCGAGGGTCTGCGGCGGCGGTACGTCGCCCGGGGCAGGCGGGCGCCGTTCCGTACGGGTGTCGGAGACCTCGATCCGCAGGGTGTCTGGGGTCAGGGCGAGCCGCAGCGCGAAGTCCCGGCCGGGTACGCGGCCGTGCGTCACCGTGTTCGCGGCCAGTTCGGCGACGATCACGGCAGCGGAGTCGGAGGCGTCCGTGCCGTGCGGGATGCCCCAGCCGTGGAGCTGGTTCGAGGCGAAGTGCCGGGCGAGCCGGGCGCCGATCGGGGTGGCGCTGAAACGCTGGGTGAACACACGTACGGTAACGGCTTGTTCGGGGGTTGGTGGTGCTGTCATGCGCCCAATGTGGCGTGCCCGATGAGCAGTTCACCAGGTAGGCACTGCGTACGCTGCGGCAGCGTACGCGCTTGAGAGGTGGACAGTACTCGTAACCGACCGTGACCATAGATCAGTTGAATGTGTCACAGAGACGTGCGCGGGAGGGGGCCGAGAGTGGCCGATGACACGGTCGGTACAGGTGGCGGGGCGAGCACCGGCGGGCTCTCGCCGGGCGGTGGCGGCGAGCCTGAAACGTCGGACAGTCTGCGGACGTTCGGCGCGGTCGTCCAGGCGTTGCGCGAGCACGCGGGGCTCAGCCGACAGGATTTCGCCCCGCTGGTGCGGTTCTCCAAGCACACGGTCGCCTCGATCGAGCAGGGGCGGCGGATGCCGGATCCCGCGTTCGTGGAGCGGGCGGAGGAGGTGCTGGGGAACACGGGGGCGTTACGGAAGGCGGCCCGGCATATCGCGCGGCAGCCGGGACTGGCGTCCTGGTTCCGGCAGTGGGCGCGGCTGGAGGCGGTGGCGATCACGCTGTACACGTACGGGTGCCGCCTGGCGCCGGGGTTGCTGCAGACGGAGGCGTACGCGCGGACGCTGTTCACCAACCAGCTGCCGCCTCTGGGCGACGAACAGATCGAGGCGCAGTGGGTGGCTCGGGCCGAGCGACAACGACTGCTGTGGGAGCGGCCGAACACGGCGTACAGCTTTATCTTGGAGCAGCAGCTGTTCTTGCGGCGTACGGGCGGGGTGGAGGTCACGCGGGAACTCATCGACCATGTTCTGGAGATCGCCGAGCTGAGGAACGTAGAGATCCAGGTCATGCCGCTGGTGCGGGAGTCGCATGCTGGGTTGGACGGGCCCATGCAGTTGCCGGAGACCCCGGAGAACCGGTGGTTCGCCTACTGCGAAGGTCAGGAGAGCGGCCAGTTCGTCCCTGACCTGAAAGTGGTGAGCATGCTCCAGATGCGGTATGCCAGGATGCGCTCACAGGCTCTCACTCTCGAAGACTCTCGGAGCCTGTTGCAGCGGATGCGAGGAGTGCTATGAGCACCACTGAACTGGCCTGGTTCAAGAGCAGTTACAGCAGCGGCGGTTCCGGCGACTGCGTGGAAGTAGCGCTCTCTTGGCACAAGTCCAGCTACAGCAGCGGGAGCGGAGTCGACTGCGTCGAGGTGGCCACCTGCCCCGACACCGTCCACGTACGGGACTCCAAGGACCCGCACGGCCCGCAGCTCAGTTTTTCCCCCGCCGCCTGGGCCAGCTTCATCGCGTTCGCCACCCAGCTCTGACGTGATTGCGGCCCCGAAGACCACACTCGGCGACCAGTTCAGTGGCGGCGCCGAGAACTGCCGTACCCGGCGCCGCCCCTGTCGCGGGCGGCCAGACCCCCGTACCAGGCCACCACGTCCATGGCTGTCCCGGAGGAGACGGCTCCTGAAGTAGCGTGATATTCGGGTGCGCGTCGTACGCAGGTCACGGCAGGCTCGGGGGCATGACCTGGACCACTACGGATGACCTCGAAGAGTTCCTGACGACCGCCGGCGGCTTCCTTCGGGCGAGCCCGGTCCAGCACACCGTGCTGCTGTCCGTCACCGAGACACTCAGGGCCGGCGGCCCACACATCTACGGAGCCGAGCCGCCCGAGTACGGCTGGTGGCGGGCGCCGGACGGCAGCGTACGCGGCGCGTGGCTGCGCACTCCGCCCCACCGCCTGTTGCTCTCGTTCATGCCGGACGAAGCCGCCGTCGAACTGGCCGAAGCCCGGGCGGCGAGCGGCTGCCCGACGCCCGGGGTGAGGGGCGTTCGCGCGACGGCGGAGACCTTCTGCGCCGCTTGGCAGCGGTGTGCCGGGGAGCCTGCCCGTATCGAGGAGACGAACCGGCTTTATCGGCTGGGGGAGTTGACTCCGCCCCGGCCTGCGCCGCCGGGCGCGGCCCGACAGGCCACGGCAGCGGACCGCGGCCTGCTGGTGGACTGGTTCGTGGCGTTCGGCCGAGAGGCCGCGGCGGTGCTGGGTGATGTCGGCCGTATGGTCGACGACAGGATCGGCTACGGCGGCATCACGCTCTGGGAAGCGGACGGAGTACCCGTCTCCTGCGCCGGGGTCACCCGCGCCGTGGCGGGCACCGTCCGGGTCGGCCCCGTGTACACCCCGGGCGCGCTGCGCAACCGCGGCTACGCGGCGGCTGCGACCGCCGCCGTCAGCCAAGCCGCTCGGGACGCCGGGGTCCGGGAGGTCCTTCTCTTCACCGACCTCGCCAATTCCACCAGCAACGCTATTTATCAGCGGCTGGGCTATCGGCCGGTTGAGGACCACCTCGAAGCGTCGTTCGCGCCCCGGCGCTGACCGCGTGGACCGGGAGCAGGCGCCTCATGCCGTGTGTCCGAGATACTCCAGGCAGGCGTGCAGGACCGCAGAGGCTCTGAGCCGGTGGAGGCTACGACGGTGAAGGTCGCGGCCCCGGTGGGCCAGTTCGCTGAGGACGCGGTCCGGGCTGCCAGTCGAGCGCAGCTCATCCAGGACCGCGTTGATGGTCGCGAGCGGATAGCTGCCTCGCCGTAGCAGCGCGATGACGTGTGCTGCGTGCAGCTCCCTGCGAGAACTCGACCGCACCGGAGCCCCGGTGACTCCTTCGACACCATCGCCGACAACCTGGCCGCCGAATACACCGTCGCGACCTACGACCCGCGCGGCATGTCCCGCAGCCTGCTGGAACGACCCCCAAGCCGAGCAGCGCGTGGCCGAGCACGCCGATGACGCGTTCCGAGTGCTGGAACTGCTGTCGCCCGATGAGCCCGCCCGGGTGTTCGGCTTGCGCGCTCAGCTGACGGCAGCGCCGAACCACTTTGGCAGCTGGCTGAGCAGATCCTGCTGATCGTCACCGACCCACGCCACGTGGCCGTCCGGCCGCAGCAGCACCGCGGGCGCGTCCAGTTCCTCGCTGACGTCGACGACGTGGTCGACCCGATCTGTCCAGCCCGCCACCGAGAGCCGGCCGGTCTGGTCGAGCAGTAGCCCGCGGCCACCGTGCATCAGCTCGTAGAGGCGCCCCCGCTTCAGCCCCACGTCCCGCATCCGCCGGCCGAGCAGTTCATGCCCCTCGCCGAAGTCGTAGCGGACCCCGATCGCAGTGATCTTCTCGATCAGGTACCGGTTCACGTCCTCGAAGTCCATCAGTTCCGACACCAGCCGGCGCACTGACCGGGGGCCCGGCTCGGGGGACAGCAGCTCGGTCTGCGCGCGGGTGTTGTCCAGCACGTCGGCGGCCACCGGGTGCCGTTCGGTGTGGTAGCTGTCCAGCAGCCCCTCCGGTGCCCAGCCGTTGACCTCGGCGGCCAGTTTCCAGCCGAGGTTGAACGCGTCCTGGATGCCGAGGTTGAGGCCCTGCCCGCCGGTCGGCGGGTGGATGTGCGCCGCGTCACCGGCCAGCAGCACCCGGCCGGTCCGGTAGCGCTCGGCCAGCCGGGTGGCGTCGCCGAAGCGGGAGAGCCAGCGCGGTGAGTGCGCGCCGAAGTCGGTGCCGGCGATCGCCCGCACCCGCTGCCTGAGCTCCTCGAGGGTCGGCGGGACCGTGCGGTCCTCGGCCACCCCCGCAGCGGGCACGATGATGCGGTACACCCCGGCTCCGAGGGGCATGGCGCCGAACCGCACATCGGTCTTGCGGACTTCGGCCACCACGGCGGCCAGCGTCTCCGGCGGCACGGCCACCTCCACCTCGCCCAGCAGCCACTCGACCCTGGCGGGCTGACCGGGGAAGCCGACGCCGAGCAGCTTGCGCACCGTGCTGCGGCCGCCGTCGCAGCCGACGAGGTAGCGCGAGCGCAGCTGCGTGCCTCCCCCTGCCCCGGCGGCTACGCCCCCATTGCCGGGGGGACCCCCACTGGCTACGCCCCCACTGGCGGGGGTACCCCCATTGGCCAGCTCGGCGGTCACCCCGTGTTCGTCCTGGCTCAGCCCGACCAGTTCGCAGCCGCGCCGGATCTCGGCGCCGAGCTCGGTGGCGTGCTCGGTCAGCAGGCGCTCGGTGACCGCCTGCGGGATGGCGAGGACATACGAATGTGCGGTGTCCAGCCGGTCAGGCCACGACCTGCCGATGCCGGCGAAGAAGCCGCCGACCGCGAACTGCTCGCCGAGCGGAAGGAACCGCTCCAGCAGACCACGCTGGTCCATCACCTCGACGCTGCGCACGTGCAGACCGCGCGCGCGGGACTGCCCGGTCGGCTCCGCCTCCTTCTCCAGCACGAGCACGTGCACACCGTGCAACCGCAACTCGGCGGCCAGCATCAAGCCGGTCGGCCCGCCGCCGGCAACGATCACGTCGATCATCACAACCCCCCATTTCCGCAGGTCCTTGCTTCGGCCGGCGATTCTGCGGCAAGACCCGGGTCTTGCCGCAAGGCCCCCCATGCGCTATACGTTGAGAGTGGAAAGGAGTGGGCAACTTCCTTTCCTTTTCTTTTGTGTCCGCTGTGGGCGGACAACCTCCTCGCGAAGCGCGCGATTGACCGGTCCCCCGAGTGCGTGGACGGGGCTCACGTCCGCGCGAAAAGGGGGGTGCCGACCCCGGTCTGTCGCCGGGTCGACGAGCCCATGGTGCAAGAGGACGCCCCGGCTGAGCTGGCCGCGGCTCTGCTGAGGTTCCTGGGGTGATCAGTGCCGCCTTCCGCTTCCCGGGCGGCGGTACCGCTGCTGCCGGGCGCGTTGCGGACGGCCCGAGCCGGGCATCGGTGATCCTGGTACGACCATGCGGATGCTGTTCCTGGCCATCGCGGTGCTCGCGGCCGCCAACGCGCTCAACAACCGGCTCGCGCCCCGCCTGTACGTGCCGGTGTGCGTCGCCGCGTCCGCGCTGCTCCTCCTGATCGCCCGCCGGTCCGGCCTCACCTGGGACGACCTGGGGCTGGGCAGGACTTCGGCGCGCCGCGGTCTGCGCTGGGGGCTGATTCTGGCCGGAGCCGTGCTGGCGGTCTACCTGGTGGGTCTGGCCGTACCGTTCACCCGGGAGGCCTTCCATGACGAGCGGGCCGCGCGACTGTCCTCGGGACAGCTGGTGCACCGGGTGCTGGTCCGCGTACCGCTCGGCACCGTACTGCTCGAGGAGATCGCCTTCCGCGGAGTCCTGTGGGCCATGGTCGAGCGGCGGTCGGGCGCGGTGTGGGCCACCGCAGTCTCCTCGGTGCTCTTCGGGTTCTGGCACGTACAGCCGTCGCGCGGGCTCACGCACTCCAACGCGGCCGCCGAGGCGGTCTTCGGCACCGGCCGGGCCGGCGTGGCCCTGTCCGTGGGCTCAGCGGTCGTCGGCACTGCCCTGGCCGGTGTGCTCTTCTGCGAGCTGCGCCGCCGCTCCGACAGCCTGATCCCGCCTGTGGCGCTGCACTTCGCTCTCAACAGCGCGGGCTATGGGCTGGCCTGGGCGGCCGCCCGCTGGTGGGGCCGGTAGCGCAGGTGACAGGTTGTCGGCGGGCCCGTTGTGCCGGGCGGCAGTAGCCGGCCGGGCGGCCCGTTCGGATCAGCGTGTCGGCCAGGAGGTCGACGCCGCGAAGTGATGCCCCGCGGCGCTTCACTCCATGCCTTCCGGTACGTCCGACCAGTCGGTACGTTGTCTGTCGGTCGAACCGAACCGAGCAGCCAGAGGGGCCTCATGACACAGTCAGTCCCGTCCGTGCCGGCGATCGAGGGCTACTGCGACGAGCGGTTCGCCGCGGTGCGGGCGGCGTTTGAGGCGAACTTCCGGGAGCGCGGCGAGATCGGCGCGGCGGTTACCGTACAGGTCGGCGGGGAGACCGTGGTGGACCTGTGGGGTGGCTGGGCAGATGCCGGGCACACGCGGTCGTGGGAGCGGGACACCCTGGTCAATGTCTGGTCGACGACCAAAGGGCCGACCGCCCTGTGCGCGCATCTCCTGGCGGACCGCGGGCTGCTCGACCTGGACGCGCCGGTGGCTGCGTACTGGCCGGAGTTCGCGGCGGCCGGCAAGTCCGCCCTTCCGGTGCGCCACCTTCTCTCCCACCGGGCGGGCCTGGCCGGACTGCGGGAGCCGCACACCCTGGCCGAGCTGTACGACTGGGAGCTGACGACCGCACGGCTGGCCGCGATGGAGCCGTGGTGGGAGCCCGGCACGCAGTCCGGCTACCACGCGCTGACGTACGGCTTTCTGGTCGGGGAGGTGGTCCGGCGGATCACCGGCCTGCTGCCGGGCGGGTTCCTGCACCGGGAGGTCACGGGCCCGCTGGGCATCGACTTCACGGTCGGCCTGCCGGAGAAGGAGGCCGACCGTGTGGCCGAACTGGTTCACCCGTCGTCGGCGGCGATCAGAGAACAGCGTGGGGACTTCTCGCAGTTGACACCCGTCGCCCTGGCGGCCCTGGCCAATCCGGTCGTGGGGGCCGCCGAAGCCAACACCCCCGAGTGGCGGGCTGCCCAGCTTCCGGCGGCCAACGGGCATGGCACGGCCCGCGCGGTCGCCGCGCTGTATGGCATCTTCGCCCGCCGCGGGCTCTCCGGCGAGCAGCGCATTCTTTCCCCGGAGGCCGCCGAGCGAGCCCGCGAGGGCCAGGGGTCCTGCCGCGACCTGGTCCTGGGTGCGGGCTTCGACCACGACACCGAGATCGGCCTGGGCCTGTGGCTGAGTGGCCCGAACGCCTCCTACGGCCCCAATCCCCGGGCGTTCGGACACGACGGATTCGGCGGATCCTGTGGCCTGGCGGACCCCGAGGCCGAGGTCAGCCTGGGCTATGTGATGAATCGTATGGGCCCTCACATCGCCGATGACCCGCGCAAAATGGCCCTGGTCGACGCGGTGTACTCGGTGCTGTGACGGTGCCTGACCGGCGGCTTCGCGACATCGGTGGCCGAAGCCGCACGGGCGGCCCCAAAGGGGTTGACACTCGCCCCCGCCGCGGCGCGCAACAACCCTGATCCTTTCGTATCCGCGCCAAGTGCTTTTGACTATCCGACAACGTTGTCGACGACGGAGGCACCGCATGGCGACATCACTGAACGCCCGGTTCTCGCGGCGCGCCCTCCTCCGCACCGCGGCAGGCGCCTCAGGCTCGCTCACCCTCGGCGGACTCGCCGTGCGGCCCGCATTCGCCGCGAAAGCAGCGCTGGGGCCGCCCAATCCCGTGCTGGCGAACGACGTCCGGCAGGAGTTCCTCACCGCCTGGACCGCGTACCGCCGGCTCAGCTGGGGCCGCGACGAGCTGCGCCCGGTCAGCGGCACCGGCTCCGACTTCTTCATCAGCGGCATGCCGCTCGGCCTGACCATCGTCGAGTCGCTCGACACGCTGTACTTAATGGAACTCGATGAAGAGCTGGACGCGGGCGTCACCTGGATCACCAGCAACCTGAATGTCGACCGCGACGCCGGAGTCCACGTCTTCGAGGCCATCATCCGGCTGGTCGGCGGCCTGCTCTCGGGGTACCAGGCCACCGGCAACGCCATGCTCCTGACCAAGGCCCGCGACCTGGCCGACCGGCTGCTGCCGGCGTTCACCTCATCGCCGACGGGCGCCCCGTACCGGTACGTCAACCTCCGCACCGGCGCGGTCACGGGGAACAAGGTGCCGCTCGCCGAGGTCGGCAGCAACATCACCGAGCTGGGCCGGCTGTCTCAGCTCACGGGTGATCAGAGGTATTTCAGCGTGGCGAAGCGGGCGCTGCGGGCCGTCTACGACCGGCGGTCGTCGCTGAACCTGGTCGGCACAACGCTGAACGTGGAGACTGGTGCCTGGACCGACACCACCGCCCGCGTCGACCCGCCGGTGGACTCGTTCTTCGAATACCTCTGGGACGCGTACCAGTTCTTCGGTGACACCGAGATCCTCGGCTGGTACCGGACGCTGACCACGGCGATTCTGCAGCGGCTCGGGGAGACCTACAACGGGCGCCCCTGGTTCAAGGCCGTCAATATGAACACCGGCGCGCTGGTCAGCAGGAACCAGTCGGAGCTGACGGCCTTCTACGCCGGACTGCTCGCGCAGGGCGGCAACCTGAGTGAGGGTGAGTCGTACCACAGCTCGTGGGCGGCGGCCCTGGCCCAGCACCGACTGCCGCCGGAGAGCATCGACTACACGACATTCGCAGCGAGGAGCACCCAGTACCGGCTGCGGCCCGAATATGTCGACTCCGCGCTGTTCCTGTGGCTGCTGACCGGCAAGGAGGTCTACCGGGAGCGCGCCCAGTGGCTGTGGAACGCCCAGAAGGCGCACTGCAAGGTCGGCGGCGGCTACACGGTCGTCTCCAACATGACCACGACCCCGACGACCAAGGGCGACCTCACTCCGGGCTACTGGTACTCGGAGAATATGAAGTACTTCTACTTGCTCTGGGCGGGCGCGCCGCGGTTCGACTACGCGACCAACTACCTCACCACCGAGGGCAATGTGCTGCGCGGCATCAACCGGGTCGCGGCGCCATCGGTGAGCGGCACCTACCGGCTGGTCAACCGGGCGACGGGACGGGCGCTCGAGGTGAGCGGCGCATCGACGTCCAACGGCGGCGCGGTGATCACCTGGACTGTCAACGGCGGCGCGAACCAGCGCTGGATCGCCACCACGACCGGCGGGTATACCCGGCTGACGAGTCTGCACAGCGGCAAGGTGCTGGAAGTGCCAAGGTCATCCACGGCGAACGGCACGGCGCTCGTGCAGTGGGCACACAACGGCACCGACACGCAGCAGTGGACCGTGCAGTCGGCCGGCGAGGGGTATTACCGGCTGATCAACCGCAACAGCGGCAAGGCCGCCGACCTCGACGGCACCGGCAACGGGGCGGCTGTGGTACAGCAGCCCGTAAGCAGCGCCACCACTCAGCAGTGGCAGTTGGCGAGGGTGTGATCCCGGTGCGGCACGCTGACGCGGGCGCCGACGTGAGCTGCGCCGGGTGCTACGCGTTGGCGCCGGGAGCGTGTTGGCCCGCCGGTGAGCACCTTGGTGCGGGCCACTCCCGGGGCCGCCGCGATGCTGCGCGGTTTCCGTTGGAAATCCGCTGAGGCGACACGGCACGCTCGGGGAGCCGGGCCGCGGGCCGTGATGGGGTCAGCGGTTGATGGCCGCCCAGAACTCGTCGAAGGACATCATGCGGTCGCCGTTGGCGTCGACATCGTTGATCAGGGCCTGGGCGACGGTCTCGGTGACGTTGAAGTCCCCCATCTCCGCCATGGCCTGCTTGTACTCGGCCGCGGAGATCAGTCCGTCCTTGTTCACGTCGTACCGGTCGAAGACCTTCCGCGCTGCCGCTTCCATGTCCGCCACGAGTTCACCCTTCACTGTTTCTTCCTTGACCGGCACAGGCTATCCGCCTGACCAGAGGCCTCTTCGACCCGGTGCACGATTCCGCGTGTGGTGCCCCGCCGGCGCTGCGAGTCCATACACATCCGGACTACTTATCGAGGTCCGACAGGCAGAGCGTGAGTCGGACTCTGCCCTTGTACCTTTCCTGGTACTCCGAGTCGTACGTGGAGTCGCACCTGTGCTCGAACAGGTGGTGTTCCTCGACCTTGTACCTCGCCTGGGGATCGCCGCAGTCGATGATCTCGTAGTTCGGCTGCTCATCCGTGCCACCCGTGTGCTGCAGGCAGTCGCCGACCTCGGAAGAACGGGGACCGACCTTGGCCTGTTCGCGTTTGGCGTCTTGCTTGGCCTTGTAGTCGTCCTGATAGCGCGCCACCCATACGACGACGCCGACGACGAGCGCCAGGACGACAATGATTCGGACGAGGCGGCTCCCGCCGCTCACGCGCCGCGGCGGCTGCGGCCCAGGTGCGCCGCCGGGCACGGGACCTGGGGGACAGCCGCCCTGCTGCGGGACGCCGGGCCGGTCATGCGGGGCCGGCCCTGGCTGCCCGTATGGGTTGTAGCCGCCCTGTGGTGGCGGAGGCGTGGACATGATCGGTTCCCCCTCTTCGCGCGGTCGCGTCATCGCGCACCAAGTCGATCTTGGCCACGCAACGTTACCGGTCGGGACCGACGCTACGGCACACACAGGTCAGCGGCGGAGAAGTCGTCGCGAACCGGCGGCCCGTATCAGCCGAGACGGGTGATACGGGCCGCCGGGCAACAGGTCAGTGCGCGTCGCGGATCAGGGAGCGGACCAACCTGCAGGTGGTGCTGGACGGCGGGTGGATCCCGATCCGGGCCGCCGTGGTACGTATCTTGCGGTTGGGGGCTTGCTCAGCCCGGTAGGTGCCCGTGTCGAGCAGGGCGATGGCCAGGCGCATGGCCTTCAGCAGGCGGTTGTGGCTCTCGTACCACGCGCGCGGCTGCCCGGCCGGGAGCGGCGCCTTCTTCAGCGGCTTGAACGGCTCGATCGTCGGCTTCGTCGCGTGCTGTGCGGTCGGCTTTTTCGTGACTGCGGCTACGGCCATCGGCGACCTCCTGGCGTCGGTGGTTGGACCCTCACGAACTGCCTTAATTTTACCGCCCGGTACTGACAATCCCCAGGTCACAGGCGGTTCGACGCCGGGTTGTCCGCAGCGCGGACAGCGAGAACTCGCCGCGAAACGGCAGACTTTGACGCGCGCCCACTACTTCACGGCCCGCTGAACCCGCCGTCCCGACCTGCACCGTATGTCTGCCGGGGCAGGCGACCCCAGCCCAGCACCTCGGCGGCCTGGCGCTTGGCCTGCTCGGCAGCGGAACGTACCTCAGTCAGGGCGTCGCCGCGTTCGCGCACCAGACGGTCGTAGACCGGCAGCTGGTCGGAACGGGAAGCGGGGAACGTCACGGTGCGGGTCCTTCACGGGCGGGTCGGACGAGCGGGCAGCGTGGGGGCGTGGATCAGGCAATGCGCCTGCTACCCGGTGGCACACCAGTCATGCGAAATTCACCCACCGGTCCTGCGCTGGATCCGCGGCGGCCGAACGGACGACAGCATCACTGACAGCAGTACTGCCGCAGCGCCGCTCGCCCGGTCCTGTGCCGGTCTGCGGCCGGGTCACCGGATCCGCCAGGGCCCTGACGCTTACCGCCCGCAGGCCCGACCACGTGAAGCCCCTCACAAGCGCCGCGAGCGCCGAGGGCCCACCGAATCTAGGCTGGATATGCGGACGGGCACTGCGGAGGTGCGTCATGGGCAGGAGCCACCATTTCCATGTCGATCACGGCGGCCACTCGATCACTGTGAATGTGGGCCCGGGCCGTAGCAGCGAGGTCGAGCTGCTGGTGGACGGCAAGGTCGTCGGTTATCAGAGCGAGCACGGCACGGGCACGACCGTGCTGACCGGTGAACTCCCCGAGGAGCCGCCTCTGCCGTTCCGGGTCCGCCTGCGTGAACCACGGCTCGTGCCCGCCGGCACCCGATGCACGCTGGAGCTGGGCGGTGTGGAGCAGCCCATGCCGGAGCGGGCCGTCATCTGAGCACTGCCCTTGCCGGGGGGCCCGGCCCGGTACGAAGCGCGCAGCCGATGTGTTCCGGCCGCCGCACGGTCCTCGGAACGGCAGGGCTCGTCTACGCCACCCGGTCTCAGCGCAACGACGCCTGGCGTTTTCTGGTCGAGCTCGACAAGGATGCGGGCACGCCGGCCGCTGCGCCCACCGTGGGATCAGCGCTCAGTCGATACGGCGCCGAGCGTCGTCCCG